>JANDJJ010000060.1 GCA_024330945.1 Nitrospira sp.
TGACTCCATGAAGAACGCTCCGGTGCCGCGACTGTCTTCGGAGGCCGTCGGAGCTTCTTCATCGCGAGGAAGGAATTCCCTGCCTTCTCGACCGATTGCCTCCAATAAACCGCTGGCTTGCCGACTGTCGGTATCCGGTTCAACCTCGACCGCCTTGGTGTTGTCGCTGCTCTCCATCAAGCGAAATTCCTTGCTTTCCATTACAGCACCTCTTTTTCTGTGGTGGTCGCGCATGGTCTACCACTTTTCCCCTTTCTTAATTAGATGCCGAAGAGGGTCCAGAAGATTCATGGATCATCGGCTTGTGCTCCTCAAGACGCAGCAAAAGGGATGCTGGAGTGGGAGATGAGAACGACGCTCCGGCATCGCCTCGGAATTCCAAGACTATTAGAGAGGTTTAATGAGGAAATGAAGGGACGGCTGTGGCGGACGTGCCGCACCTATGTCAGATCGCCAACAGTTTGCGAAAGGCCCGGCCGCTATTTTTTCTCGGCCGTGGACAAGCCCTTGATGAAGGGGGCGAGCGTATCGACCGGGATGGGAAAGATCGTTGTGGAATTCTTCTCCGCCGCGATTTCCACCAAGGTTTGGAGATAACGCAGTTGAAGCGCGGCCGGATTTCGACTGATCACGTCGGCGGCGTCGGCCAATCGTTGCGAGGCCTCAAATTCGCCGTCGGCATGGATGATCTTGGCGCGCCGTTCCCGTTCCGCTTCGGCTTGGCGCGCGATGGCTCGTTGCATTTCCTGCGGAAGGTCCACGTTCTTGACCTCGACGGCGGTCACCTTGACGCCCCATGGCTCTGTTTGCTGGTCGATGATCCGCTGGAGGTCGGAGTTGATTTGCTCCCGCTTTGCCAAGAGGTCGTCGAGCTGGCTTTGGCCGAGGACGCTGCGAAGGGTCGTCTGCGCCATCATGGATGTGGCGTAGAGATAATCCTCGACTTGTATGATCGCCCGTTCCGGATCGACGACGCGGAAATAAATGACGGCGTTGACCTTCACGGTGACGTTGTCCTTCGTGATGATGTCCTGGGGAGGGACGTCCATCGCGATCGTGCGAAGACTCACCCGCGTCAACCGATCGATGAACGGAACAATGACGACGAGCCCCGGGCCGTTGCCTCCGATGACGCCGCGCGACAAGCGGCCGAGGCGAAAGATCACGGCGCGCTCATATTCGGGAAGAACGTTGAAGGTCAGTTTGCCGATCGCGATCAGGGCGATGATCACCAATATGAAACCAACGGGGCTGAACATGGTTATGCCTCTTTCTTTTGAAAAACGGGCGTGACGTAGAGGGTCAGCCCTTCGATGCGGAGGACCCTGGCGGTCGCGCCCTCTTCAAGAGGGCTGTCGCTGACAGCGTCCCAGAGTTCTCCGTGAATCATCAGTTTTCCGTCTGGGCGTAACGCCGTTTTGGCGACCCCCACGGCGCCGATCATTCCTTCGCTTCCCGTTTGCGGCGACCGGCGCAGAGCGCGGACGCCCATTCCGACGATCAAAAGTGAGACTGCGGCGGTTGCGGTGATGACGGGAATCATGATGGACCAGGAAATCCGAAAGAATTCCGCGTCCGATTTGATCAGCATCAGCGAGCCCAGGACCATGGAAATCACCCCGCCGATGGCCAGCAGCCCGTAGCTCGTGACAGTGGCCTCGAGAATGAAGAACACGATGCCGAGGATGAACAACAATACCCCCGCGTAATTGACCGGCAGGGATTGGAGCGAATAAAAAGCCAAAATGAGACTGATCGCTCCGACGATCCCCGGAAGAATCGCTCCAGGATTGTACAGTTCGGCGAGAATGCCGATGGTGCCGATGGTCATGAGCAGATAGGCGATGTTGGGATCGCTCAGCGCTTTCAGCAGCTCGAGCCGGAGACCCATCGGAAATTCCCGTAAGAATATACCTTCGGTCGCGAGCGTGACCGGCCCGCCGGCCATCGTGACCTTCCGTCCATCGAGCTGTTTCAGCAGGGCGGGAATATCCTCCGCAATCAGGTCGATGATCTTCAGTTTCAGGGCTTCCTGCTCTGTAGCCGACACGCTTTTGCGAACCGCGTCCTCGGCCCATGATACGTTGCGCCCTCGCTGTTCGGCGATACTTTTGATGTATGCGACGGCGTCGTTCTCGACCTTTTCTTTCATCGTCTTATCCATCTCGCCGCCGCCCATTGCGACTGGGTGTGCCGCTCCGATGTTCGTGCCGGGCGCCATGGCGGCGACGTGGGCGGCCATGGTGATGAACACGCCGGCCGACGCGGCCCGTCCTCCGGACGGCGCGACAAAGACGATGACCGGAATTGGGGAACCGGTGATGTCCTTCACAATCAGGCGCATGGACGTGTCCAATCCCCCCGGCGTATCAAGTCTCAGGATGACGGCTTTGGCCGACGTCGATTCGGCCGCGGCAAGCGCGTCATGGATGTATTCGGCCGCGACGGGATTGATCACTCCCTCGTAGGTCGCGACCAGGATTTCACCGGCGTGAGACTCGGGCGAACTGAGAAACAAAGCCGCCCCGCACAAGGCAAGTCGGCAAACGGCCGACACCGCGTCTTGTGAGAGGAGCGGCCACCGTATGAGAGAACGGCCGTACATGCGAGCCTTCATGTGCGAACGATCATTTCCTAACTATCAGTCGGAAAAGGTGATTTTGATCTTACGGCCCCCCTGACACCCTGTCAAGGAAGGCGCGTGGTTGCAATCCCCGGAATGAACCACCTAGAATGCCCGCCATGTCGTTGTTTTCCGACGGCGAACGCATCCACCTTGTCGATCACAAAGGGCGTCAGTATGCGCTGACGCTCAAGGCGGGGCACACGTACCACTTCAGCGGTCAGACCATCGCTCATGACGAGATTATCGGGAAACAAGATGGCATGGTCGTCGTGCTGTCCGGCGGAAAAAAGATGTTGGCGCTTAGACCTACGTTCAGGGAGTACGTGCTCAAAATGCCCCGCGGCGCGCAAGTGCTGTACCCAAAGGACCTCGCGCTCATTCCCATGTGGGCGGACATCTATCCGGGGGCTCGGGTCTTTGAGGCGGGAACCGGTTCGGGAGCGCTCACCATGGCGCTTTTGCGCGCGGTGGGGCCGAAAGGGCTGGTTGTGACGTACGACGTGCGAGAAGATTTCGCCGGCACCGCGCTTCTGAACATCGATCGTCATCTGGGGCCCGTTCACAACCTGGTGGCCTTGCGAAAAAACGCCTACGAATCGATCGAGATGCCGGAGGATGGAATTCCATTTGATCGCGTGGTGCTGGATCTTCCCGAGCCGTGGCAAGTGGTTCCTCATGCGGCCAGGGTTCTTCGGTCAGGTGGAATATATTTGAGCTTCGTCCCGACAATCCCGCAAGTCATGCAAACGGTCGAGGCGCTGGAGCGGGCGGCGACGTTCGCTATGGTGGAAACGTTTGAGACGTTGCTGCGGACCTGGTCGGTGCAAGGCCGAAGCGTGAGGCCGGATCACAGGATGGTCGCCCATTCCGGATTCATTACCGTGGCAAGGAAAGTGGAAGCCGGCTTGCCCGCTGCGCGAGCGGAACAAGCCGATGCCGACGATGGCTTGAATGCAGAGACGAAGGGCGAAACGGAAGAGTCGGAAGGGTGAGCAGGATGCAGCGATTGACGGGAAAAGTCGCCATCATCACGGGTGGGAATGCCGGGATCGGGGAAGCCGTGGCCAAACGGTTTGCGGCGGAAGGGGCGTCGGTGACGATCACGGGGCGACGCCAAGCGGAGTTGGATCGTGTGGTACAGACGATTCGGCATACCACCGAGAATGTCCTGGCCGTCTCCGGCTCCGTGACGGACGAGGCGCACGTGCAAGAGGTCGTGCGGACGACCATCGATCGCTTCGGTCGGATTGATATTTTGGTGAACAATGCGGGGATCGGCGATTTCGGCAAGCGGATGCACGAGATCGACGATGAGCGATGGGGAACCGTTTTTGATGTCAACGTGACGGGCGTGTTTCGCATGACGAGGGCGGCGATCCCCCAGATGCTGAAACAAAAGGCCGGCTCCATCGTGAATATCTCGTCCGTTGCCAGCTTGGTCGGAATTCCCGGATTGCCGGCCTATGCCGCCTCCAAAGGGGCTCTTGACGCCCTCACAAGGGCACTGGCGGTCGACTATGCCCAAGACGGTATCCGTTGCAACGTGGTCAACCCGGCGCTCATCAATACCCCGATGGCGGCGCCGCTGATGGCGAATCCGGCGATGTTGCAATCGATGCTCGCCCAATATGCCATTCGTCGCGCGGGGAGCCCTGATGAAGTGGCGAGCCTCGTGCTCTATCTGGCATCGGACGAGGCCGGGTGGGTGACCGGAGGCACGTTTACGATCGACGGGGGAATGACCATCTACAAGGGCTAGGCCGGCGGCCATTTCCCCTCGCCCGTCACATGGAAAACAACATGGAGATCGGTCCCCATACTCGGTTTTGCGGCATTATCGGCAATCCCGTCGAACATTCTCTCTCGCCTGCCATTCACAATGCGGCCTTTCGCTCGCTCGGCGTCGATTGCGTGTATCTGGCGTGGAAAGTCGAACGGATCGGGGACGCGATTCGAGGCCTCCGGGCGCTCGGGAATTTCCGCGGTGCCAGCGTGACCATCCCGCATAAGGTCGCGGCCGTGCCGTTTCTGGACGAGGTCGAACCGACGGCCGAACGGATCGGCGCGATCAATACGATCGTGGCGGAGGAGGGACGTCTCATCGGGTATAACACCGATACCACCGGCGCCCTGCGTGCCTTGCAGGGCGGGGGCGTCGCACTGGCCGGACGGCGCATCGTCATGCTCGGCTCCGGAGGCGCCGCGCGCGCCATCGCCTTTGCGCTGGCGGCGGAATCGGACGCGGAAAAGCTTGTCATCCTGGGCGTCGATCATGCCGAGCGAACGGCGTTGGTCGATGATCTTCGATCCAAGACCGCCTTACCCGTTGACGACGACTCTCTTGACGAGAGCACCCTTCGTCGGGTGATCCCTGACGCTCATGTCCTGATTCACTGCACGCCGGTCGGCATGTTCCCCAAGGCGGACGCCTCCTGTGTGCCGGCTTCCTTGCTGCATGCCGGCCTGGCCGTAATGGATATCGTCTATAACCCCAGGGTCACGAGGTTGCTCACGGACGCCCGACGAGCTGGCTGTCGAACAATTCCTGGTCTCGAGATGTTTCTTCATCAGGCGGTCGCGCAATTCGAACTATGGACAAACCGACCGGCCCCCGTTGATGTGATGCGCGCGGTGCTGGAGTCCCATTTCACATGAACGTCGTGCTGATCGGCTATCGCGGGACCGGCAAGAGCACGGTGGGGAAAATTGTGGCGTCCCGCTTGGGAAGAATCGTGGTCTCGACCGACGCCGAGGTCATTAAGCGGGCTGGACGGAGCATCCCCGACATCGTAGCGCAGGAGGGGTGGGACTACTTCCGCGATCTCGAATCCCAAGTGTGTTGTGATCTGGCGGGAAGCGATGAGTTGGTGATTGATACGGGAGGCGGGGCCATCCTGCGTCCGGAGAACGTTGAGCGCCTCAAGCGAAACGGCGTCCTGTTTTGGCTGACGGCGTCCGTTGAGACGATCGTCCGGCGTATCGGCCACGATAAGCAACGGCCGTCGCTCACCGGAACCAAATCCTTCGTCGACGAGGTGGAGGACGTTTTGCGCGAGCGGACGCCGAAGTATCAAGCCGCGGCGGATCACGTCATCGCGACGGATGAGCGATCTCTGGGGCAAGTTGCGGACGAGATTCTTGCGCGTCTGTAGTCAACCGGTGGATCATGTTCTTGACAAGTCTTCTCCCGACATGCTTTTTGTAAGTTTGATGCGCCCGTAGCTCAGTTGGATAGAGCGCCGGGCTTCGAACCCGTAGGTCGCAGGTTCAATTCCTGCCGGGCGCACCATACTGAGGCATGCGCCTCCTGGACGCAGCGTGTTCGCCGACTCTCGGAGCCGAGACGGCGCCGTTCTGGGGAAGAGGGTGACGACATGGCCCTCGACGGACATGCTCTGTCGGACTTGCGAACGAGATCGATCCTGGGTCTCGGATAGAGTCTTCGCCTTTGCTTTCCCGCCTAACTTGTCATGGTCGCGGTATTTTTGATGATCCGGGCAGCCTGACTTTCTCTGGAATCTCTCAATCGGCTAAGTGGGTGGAGGATCCCGACGAGACCAAATAAGAAAATTCTGGCATAATTAAAAAAAGTTAAGAAGAAGAGGTAACCTTGGATGTAAATGATACGGGTCAAGAAGGGAGCAAAACGAAGTCCGCTGTTCGGATGGGAAGAGAACTTTGCCGTGTGGAGGGAGAGCTCTCATGACTTTATGTATGTGAGCGAGCGCTTCAAGAAGTGAAGCCGATCCATTTATGGATCGGCCGTGCGGGTGACGGGGGACGAACTACGCAGGAGAAGGAGATAAGCCATGATCCCCATCTTGCAGGACATACGGGCGGGGTTCTTTTTAGCCCTTGCCTTGGCGATGGTGGTGTTGATTTGTACGATCGCCGGATTGGGAATGGTGCTACGACCGGTCCGTTGGTCTGATCGGAGAGGGTACCGATAGCTCGTGGTCTGGTATTCTCTGATAGCGGAGAGGCGGGAGCTCACCGAATCTCTTGTGACAACAAGGGGGGTAGAGTTCTCCGCCCGTGGAAGAGAACCATTCATTCACACCTTCGAAGAACCTCTTTTCATAACAAGGTGAGACGGCCCTGCCTATTTCTCCTCAGTTTTCCTCAATGAGGCGGCTTCAGGTTCACGTTCGCCATCGACACAGTTCTCTTGCTGATCAGAAAGCCATTGGGGGGTCCCCGTAATTTCAGCCGTTTGCCGGCTGGGGGCTGGCCGGAGGCAGTTTTTTTAATCGATGCTATATTTGTTGTGTTTCGAATCGGAGGCCTGCAAAACACAGCTTCCGTCGTGTAGGTTGTGTGTCGGCGCACGAGGAGTTCGAAGAGCATAAAGGTCTTGATCGGGAGGCATGAAAGGCATGAATCGATTTGTCGCCGGGTCCGGCGCGGTTGTGGTTGCAGGGGCGATTCTCATTATGCTTCAAGGCTGCGGAACGAAATGGGTGCAATCCGACGGCGAGCAAGCGGCTCCTTCTCTTTCAAGTCAAGAGTCAGGAGGGGAGTTGCGCGGGTTTTCCCATAATCCGCCGCAAGAGCAAGTGACCGCCGACGGCTCCGTGCCCGGCGCGTCTTCGATGGCGACCGCCCGCCGGTCGGCCGAACGGACCAACGAAGAACTGGAAGCGGAACAAGCCGCGGCGGCGGCCGGTCTTCAGGACGTCTTCTTTGGGTATGACGAATGGACGGTGTCTCCGGCGGAAATCGAAGCGCTCGATCGCGATGCCGCCTACCTCAAGGATCACCCGGATGCCGTGTTAAGGGTCGAGGGGCATTGCGATGAGCGCGGCACAAGCACGTATAATTTGGTGTTGGGAGACAAACGAGCCAAAGCCGTCCGTCGTTACTTGGTTGAATCCGGTGTCAGCGAGAGGCGAATCGCGATCATCTCTCTCGGCAAGGAGCGACCCTTCTGCTTCGATCATGACGAAGCCTGTTATCGGCAGAACCGTCGCGGGCATATGCTGCTTAACCTGAAAAAATAGCAACAGCGGAGAGAGAGGAGCAAGAGAGTCGTTCACGGCTTTCAGGCGGAGTCTTAGACGAATAGGTGAGCGTGATGGACTGGAGGAAGAGAAAAATCGCCTCAAAGATGGGAAGGCCGGCACAGGTGTCGTCCTGTTCGTCGGATAGACTTCAGGCTCGGGACAGACGCGACCAGCCACGATTTCATGCCCAATTCCGCAGCAGCCTTTCCGGTCGGCACCAGGAAGGGTATGGACGAACCATGGATATCTCGGTAGGGGGCTGTAAGATTGAGAGTGATCTGATGGTCGCGGAAGGGACGATTCTTGAATGTCGGATCCACGTTCCGGGGCTGGATTGGCCGTTGAGGATCGACGAGGCCGCGGTTCGGTGGACGGACGGCAAGACGTTCGGTCTCAGGTTTTCCAAAATCAGTCCTCAAGAACTGGAAAAGCTCCAGGCGGTTCTCGACGACCTGGAGCGCGAGGCGTAATCGAGGGTGCGCTCTCTCCGATTCCGATCGTCGTCGAACATCCTATTGATCGACGGACGTCAAGGGGGAGGGAGTCGATAAAACGTTGCCGCGTGTCTTGAATGTGTCGGACTGAGACGCACTGCTCTCCGATAGACCGCTTATTGAATCCACCCGCTCAGCTCCGGACAAACCCCGTTGACAGGGGTGCCGCAACTATCAGAAAGTACAGCCCCCACGGTTCCAACGCTCATCGCTGGGTAATGGAATCATGGAAGTGGTCGGGTAGGCGGGTTCGGTGTTGTTGATGAGGGTCTGAAAAAGGAGGAAGGGGAAGTGGAACAACGCTACGTGGTGACGGTGAAATTTCTCGTGGAGGCGGATTCGGCGGAAGACGCGGAGGAAATGATTGAAAGCGCGTGCGAGAAGGCGGCGGCGTCATTCCCTGGGATGAGTTATGAGGGAATTGAAGACATTGAAGAGGGCGAGGAGGAGTAAAAGCTTCCAGTCGTGATCGTCGCCGGCCGACAAGCGTCTCGTCGGAATCAGAGAGGCGACGAAGCGATTTTCTTTGAATTGCAGTCGATATGGAAACAACCGCCCGCTCAAATCAGCCCCGGTACGAAGTGGCGACGCTCGCCGGAGGCTGTTTCTGGTGTCTTGAAGCAGTATTCGACCTAGTTCGAGGTGTTGAGTCCGTGGAGTCCGGCTACATGGGGGGAGCGACCGACCGTCCGACCTATGAAGCGGTCTGTAGCGGTCAAACGGGGCATGCCGAAGCGGTTCGGATCACCTTTGATTCCGGGGTGATTTCGTATCGAGATCTCCTGGAAATCTTCTTCGCGATTCACGATCCCACGACGCTCAACCGGCAGGGCAATGACAGAGGGACTCAGTATCGTTCGGCCATTTTTTACCATAGCCCCGTTCAGCGGCAGATTGCCGAGCAGGTGATCAGCATGTTGACGGAACAAACACGGTATCGTGATCCCATCGTCACTCAAGTGGTGCCGGCTACAGAGTGGTATGAGGCGGAGGCCTATCATCAAGAGTATTTCAAACGAAATCCCTTCCAAGGCTATTGCCAGTATGTCGTAGGGCCGAAAGTGGCGAAGTTCCGTCGAGAACATGCCGATCGCCTGAAGGCCTAATTCTCGTCGGAGCTCCGGCCTGCCCACTTAGTCAGTACCTCTCGTATCGATCCGAACACAGGCGGTTTTTGGAAAATTTGGCGTACCGAAAGTCGAACTTCCGCGTGAACCGGACAGAAGGGCCATTCGCCGGTCTGATTGCCTTGCACGTGCGCCACGATCGATGGGTTCGCGGGATCATCCGAAACCTGAGCGATAATCAAAGGACTGTCAGGATCGAGCACGCAGGTGTCATCGGGGGGCCGGCCGGAAGTGTTCAATGGGGTGGTGAGCTGAACCCGTTGCTCTCCATCTGAAAAAACCGTATCACCCTCGCGAAGAGGACCGGTCGGAGCGAATGAGTAAAGAATAAGCGGGGCGGCCAGGATCATGGTCGCGACGAGGCCGATCGACCACAGCGGCGGTTCGGCCGGAGAGTGTTCGGAAGGCACTTCTATCTCCTCTTGGTGAATCATTCTCTATTCTATCTCAGAGGCAGGCTCTCTTGCCGTCCCCTTAAAATTAACGAACCTGTAACAGATCCGTCATTTCATCACAATCTTCTCGGCCTACCTAGTCACCTGCGGTTTATCCTTGGCAGTTTTGACAATGGACGAGAGGAGGAGGTGGGCATGTTCTTTGGGCTGACGAATACGAAGAACCGGCGTGGGAGATGGATAGGGATGTGTCTGCTGATGGCGCTGAGCGTGGGGGGGAACGAAACAGCTCGAGCCGGTCACCTGGAAGATTTGATGCTGGAAAAGGGACAAATCACCATCGATGAATGGGTCGAGCTCAAGGCGGAGGAAGAACGGCGGGCAAGCAAGAAGCTGGAGGAAAGTCGCAGTACTGGTGATACTCCTGTGACAGCGAAATGGTACGAGAAAATCAGTGTCCGCGGCTACACGCAAATCCGGTGGAATCGATTGGGGCAGCCAAACGGTGCTCTGGTAAGTGAGCAAGGCGATAAATCGATTGGGGATAACAACGGGTTCTTCTTGCGCCGCGCCCGGCTGGTCCTAAGCGGCCAGCCGCATGACCGGTTGTTCATCTATCTCCAGCCTGATTTTGCTTCGAGTGTCTCCGGAACGGGTCATGTCGTTCAGCTCCGGGAGTGGTATACCGACATCTTTCTGACGGAAAACAAGGAGTGGCGGATTCGGGCCGGTCAATCCAAAGTACCATACGGATTCGAAAACATGCAGTCGAGTCAAAACCGGCTGGCGTTGGATCGGAACGATGCGCTCAACAGCGGAGTACTCAACGAGCGCGACTTTGGATTTTTTCTGTATTATGCCCCCGCGCATGTCCGGGCGCGGTTTCGAAAGCTGGTCGAGAGCGGTCTCAAAGGGTCCGGCGATTACGGCATGTTGGGTGTGGGGGTCTATAACGGCCAGACTGCCAATCGGGTGGAATTGAACGACAACAAGCATGTAATTCTTCGCGCCGCCTATCCTTTTGAGTTCCCGAACGGCCAGATCGTAGAAGTGGGGGCAAGTGCTTACCACGGAAAATTCGTGATTTCGAAGACGTCGATTGTGCCGGAAGGCGGTGGCGCGGCTGTGACCCCGGCCGGCCCGACGACCTTCCTGGACGAACGGGTGGGCGCTTATTTCATGATCTATCCTCAGCCGTTCGGCCTTCAGGGTGAATATACGTTCGGGCATGGGCCGAGGTTGAGCGAGGATCGCCGGTCGATTAGTACCAGGCCGCTCCACGGCGGCTACATCCAGGCGATGTACAATTACAAGTGCCCGGCCTACTGTCTGAGCGTCTGGCCCTTCATCCGGTATCAAGAATATCTCGGCGGTAGAAAACATGAGCCCAATGCGCCGAGCAACCGCGTACGCGAGCTCGAAATCGGCGCGGAGCTCCAGATCAATCCCAATCTGGAACTGACGGCGTCCTATTCCTGGACCGATCGGACTTCCTCGGTTGCGACAGGTCCCGAACCATACAAGAGTCAAGCGGGAAACTTGATCCGATTCCAACTGCAATTCAACTACTAGGGGATCCGCGGATGGTGGTCGCCATTTGTTTCTCGGTTGCCGAACGGATGTCTCATGAAGGCTCGGTCACCGAGCGGCGAAAAGCCGGATGCAAGAAGATGCGATCTACGGTTTTCCGGCAGGTGGTTGGCTTGTATGTGCTGGGGGACGGCTCTTCTCTAGTAAACGGGCCCTCACTTGGCTCAGCCGTACAATGAGCTCGGGACGGTCTGGCCGAAACAGTCGGCTGAAAAGGGTCCCGACTTGCGGCGGAACGAGGGCGGTGGCCGGCTCAAAGTCCAGCTTGGGCTGGAGCGGCGTGATGGATCGCAAGGGCATGAATCGATCGTCGTGGGTGTCTGCCGTTCCAGGATCGGATGAGTAATGGGTTGGGGATCGATAGTTGCTTACGATGATGTGAAGCTCATCTCCATCAAGGAAGACTCCTCCCGACGTCACTCTCCTAATGACCGCGGTCTGCTGGACAGACTGATAGAACGTCACGACCTGATCGGGTGTCGCCGTTTTTAACCCCTGTGTCAGTAACGGAGCGAAGAAGCCGATTTCGGCCGTGGTGAACGCGGGATGCCGAGGCGGTTCTTCGTCTTTGCCGAAGAAGGGCAACGAGGGGATCAGCTTGACCGGTTCGTTGATGATGATCCCGCCGAGAACGGCGGCCACTTCGGCCGTGGTGACGTCGGCTGGGTGAGAGTGCCCTCCCCCGACGGTGTGATCGGCTTCCAGTCGGACAAACCGAGACGGACTTTCATAAATGGTTTGCGTGAGCGCGTGTTGACTCTGACAGGCGCTTATGACGAAGCCTATCACAACCACGCACAGAGTCATCCACGTCGTCGAATCATGCTGGTTCATCGTTCGTGATCCATGGGCCTGCGGGTAGGCAGGTCTTGTAGGACGGGCCGAGTCATGGGCGAGCCTTTTCATCCATGCTGTTAGGGAACAACCCGGCGGCTTGCATGGAGTGAGACCACAGAGCGGAGAGTCGGTTCAACACATCCGTCGGGAGCGGGAAAAATCCCTCCTTCACCACGATCTCTTGGCCTTCGTGGCTGGTCGCGAATTTAACGAACTCTGCGACAATGGGCGCGAGTTCCTTTTCCGGAGATTTGTCCACATACAAGTAGAGAAGGCGTCTGAGCGGATAGGTCCCATTGATGGCATTGTCGAAGGTGGCTTCCACAAAGGGGTCACTTGCCCGCTCTGCAAGGGGGACCGGACGGACGGTTGAGGTTCGATACCCAATGCCACTATAGCCGATTGCATAACGGTCCTTCATAATTTCTACGACAATCGACGCCGACCCCGGCTCGTCGATGACCTTGGGGCTGAATTCGCCGTTCAGACAGACTTTCTCACGGAAGAAGGAGGCAGTTCCTGAATTCGAAGTGCGTCCATGAAGCCAGATATCCGCCTCACGCCATTCCCCTTCCAGGCCAAGTTGCCCCCATTTGATGATCGGATGTTCCGCTTGCCGCCGTCGCTCTTTACAGAACATGGCTTCCAGTTCTTTGAACGTCAGACCGGTAATGGGGTTGTCCCGATGAACAAAAATCGCCAGTGCATCGGTGGCCACAGGCACTTCCGTCGGTTCGTAGCCGTGTTGCTTCTTGAATTCCAAGATTTCGGCGGGTGTGAGCGGCCGAGAGACGGCGATAATCTGGGCGGTCTTTTCCAGCAAGGCCGGCGGCCCCTGCTCGGACCCCGAACCTTGTATCCGAATGTCAACGTGGGGATAAAACTCTTTCAATTTGCGTTCCCAATGTTTGGTCAACGGTTTCATTGTGTCGGACCCGACGACCGTTAAACTCCCGGTTATTGTTGACGAGCTCCGCACGTACGCATGAATATGGGGGTCAGTTGTGGGTTTAAGCTGAGCCCCTACCGTGTCCGATAACCCTGTGACGCCCATCGCAACTAAAAGGGCGATGACTCCCGCCCCCCGAAACAGTACCGCGCTCATCCGCATTCCTCCTTTCGCCCATTCATTCATTATGACATGCCGCCCATCAACGAGCGCTCAGGTTGTGTACCGTAAGAGAAGAAAGTTACACGGGCAAAACCTATCTGTTACAGGTATGTAAAACTAGCGGCGTCGGAATTCGTCTGCACAGAGAAATGCGCGAGAATCTGCAATCTCCTCTATTATCGGAGTTAACACAGAGTTAACACGAATGTCACGACCGTGGAACAGTGTGACAGTAAGAAGAAGACGGACATTTTTGTGTAATGCACGGATTCATGTCTCAAACTCAAAGGCTTTCGTCCGCGTCGGTTGTCGGTCTTTAAATCTTTAAAAAGGAAGGCTAGTCCATGCGCCGTATTGAGCTTGTAGGGTGTCGGCTCGCCGTTGGCCTCTTAACCCTCTTGTGCCTATGGAATGAA
>JANDJJ010000061.1 GCA_024330945.1 Nitrospira sp.
AGAGACCTGGGACGGTGGTCGGCATGGAGAGGATGGTCCCTTCATTGAGCGGCGGCATAAACTCGGTGCCGAGGCGCGTGAAGACCGGCAGGGTGAGCCCCACCGCCGCCACCGCCAACAGGATGATCAGCCACCGGACGCGCAATGCGCCGGAGAGGAGAGGCCGGTAGAGCGCGATCAGCGCCCAGTTCAACGGATTCTTGGTTTCCGCGCGGATGCGTCCGCGGATCAGGAGGACCATGAGCACGGGAGCCAGCGTGACCGAGAGCAGGGTGGCGAACAGAAGGGTTGAAGAAGGCGCTGCTCACCCCGGCATGGCTTGATACCAACCGTTAGCGTGGACAAGTTTGGTAGGACACTCAAAGAGAGCGCTGATTTGCCGATCGGTCAGCAGCTCGGCCTTCGCCCCGTCGGCAACGATCGTTCCCCCCTTGAGCAACACGACCCGGTCAATCTCTGGAGGTATCTCATGCAGGTGATGCGTCACCAAGAGCACCGTCTTGTCCTTTCGCATCTGCGCCCGCAAAAGATCCAGGTATTGAAAACACGCTTTTAGATCAAGGCCACTAGTCGGCTCATCAAACACTAACACGGGGGGATCATGCACCAGAGCTCGGCCCAGTAGCAACCTCCGTTGCTCACCGGCCGAGAGGTGACCGAATCGCCGGTCCGCCAACGAGAGAAGCCCCAACTCATCCATCACATCCCGAGCCCGTGCCACCTGCGCGTCGCTGAACCGTTGATGGTCATACGTGTCGTTGCTGGCATAGAATCCGGACAGAACCACATCGAGCCCCTTGGCGCCGGTCAAGTACTCTCGTTGCAGATCATGAGAAACCATGCCTAACCGCCTCCGCACATCCCACACATTGGGGCGATCGTCGCCAAACAAGCGAACCGACATCTCCGGTAACGGCACCGGGTGAACTTCTCCGGCCAACAGTTTGAGCAGGGTCGTCTTACCCGACCCATTGGGGCCTAACACCGCGGCATGTTCTCCGTCCTGCAGAGTGAAGGATAAATCAGAAAAGACCAGGGTGTCGCCACGATAGACCTTCGCATGGTGAATATCCAGAATGGGTTTGAACGTTGGACTCGCACCACTGTCCTGGCATGTGACCAATGGAGGAGGCACATTAGCAACTGGTTTCCCTGCTTGCTTCGCCCATTCCAGACCGGCGCGGGCCATCGCATCAGCTCGTTCATTACCTGGATGACCGTCGTGTCCCTTAACCCACCGCCACTCAATCACACGTCCTACCACTAACGAGTCCAACTGCCGCCACAGGTCTTCATTTTTGACCGGTTTATTGTCGGCCGTTTTCCAGCCTCGCCGTTTCCACTCGTGAATCCACTCACTGATCCCCTTCTGCACATAACGAGAATCGGTGTACACCCGTAGGCTGACCCGCTCAGGTACTACCTGTAATGCCTCGATCACCGCGAGCAGCTCCATGCGATTGTTGGTTGTGGCTGGTTCTCCACCGTTGAGCTCTAGGTATGTTTTGCCCTGACGGACGACCGCCCCCCAACCGCCTGGGCCAGGGTTACCGCTACAGGCACCATCGGTGTAGACTTCAATCATGCCACGCTTCGTACGGGCTGTGCCCACCGACTTGTTTATGACCAGGTCATTCGGACTAAGAGAGGTCATGCCAGGCTATCCATGTCTTCAGCCTTCTTTCATAGCTGAAACAGATGGCATCATGTCATCCCTCCTCGTTCAGCTTGCCCATCGGATCATGCCCAACAGGCCATTGAAGAGAACATGGGGAAAAATGTCATTCCTCTACTCACCGTCGACACCACAGTGTTGGCAATCATAGCGGCCACAATCTATGAGTCCTGCTCTTAACTGACCAGGCATAGGAAAGTCCAAACAGCCCCCACATGATGCCACCGGTTAATCCGACGGACATGAGCATGGTGTAATGCCTCTGTTCATGAAAATCGCACCGAAAGAGGCCACGAACAGGATACAGTCCTCCGACTCGCAAGAGATTCCGGCACCAACAAACTAGCCCTTGGACTGTTTACTCACCCCCGAGATTTTTGGGGTCTCGGTTTTCACCTCCGCATTTTGCGCGCGGTGCAGCAGCGCGTGATCCATCAATACCAGCGCCATCATGGCCTCCGCGATCGGTGTCGCGCGGATGCCGACACAAGGATCGTGACGGCCCTGCGTTTCGACCGTCACCGGCTTGCCCTGCTTGTCGATCGAGCGCCGGGGAATCCGAATACTCGACGTCGGCTTGAGACCGATCGTGACGACGATATCCTGCCCCGTTGAAATTCCCCCGAGAATGCCGCCCGCATGATTCGTGACAAACCCCTCCGGCGTCAGTTCATCGCCGTGTTCGGACCCGCGCTGCGCCACCGATGCAAATCCGGCTCCGATTTCGACCGCTTTCACCGCATTGATACTCATCATGGCCCCGGCCAAGTCCGCATCCAATTTCGCATAGACCGGCGCTCCCCATCCCACCGGCACGTGCTCGGCCACCACCCTGATCTTCGCCCCAACCGAATCGCCGGACTTCCGCAGCTCATCCATGAACGATTCGAGTATCGAGACCATTTCGGCATTGGCCGCAAAGAACGGATTGCCGCCCACGAGATCCCAACTCTGAAACGGAATCTCGATCGGCCCAAGCTGGGTCACATGGCCGCGAATCAGAACGCCGTGTTTCTCGGAGAGCCATTTTCTGGCGATGGCGCCTGCCGCCACTCGCACGGCGGTTTCCCGCGCCGAGGCTCGGCCTCCGCCACGGTGATCCCGAATCCCGTACTTGTGCCAATAGGTGTAATCGGCGTGCCCGGGCCGGAAGGTATCAATCAGATTGCCGTAGTCTCGACTCCGCTGGTCTTCGTTGCGGATCAGGAGGGCGATCGGCGTGCCGGTCGTCTTTCCCTCAAAAACACCGGAGAGAATTTCAACCGTATCCGATTCCTGCCGTTGGGTGACGTGGCGCGAGGTGCCGGGTTTCCGGCGGTCGAGATCACGCTGAATATCCGCAGCGGACAGTTCCAACCCGGGCGGACATCCGTCCACCACGCAGCCGATCGCGGACCCATGGCTTTCGCCGAACGAGGTGACCGCGAAAAGTCTGCCGAACGTATTGCCGGCCATGAAGACTACTCGACCAAATCCAGCTTGATGCGCAGTTCTTTCAACTGGTCGGCGCTCACCGCCGACGGCGCGTCGGTCAGCGGACATTGCGCGCGCTGCGTCTTGGGAAACGCGATCACATCGCGGATGGACTCGGCGCCGCCGAGCAACATGATCAACCGATCGAGGCCGAACGCGATCCCTCCATGGGGCGGCGCGCCGAAATCCAGCGCCTCCAGCAGGAACCCGAACTTGGCCTGAGCCTGCTCCTTGTCGATGCCGAGCAGATCAAGGATTTTGAGCTGGATCTCGCTGCGATGGTTGCGGATGCTGCCGCCGCCGATTTCGTTCCCGTTGAGCACCATGTCATAGGCCTTCGCCCGGACTCTCAGAGGATCGGAATCCAGGAAAGTCAGGTCTTCATCCATCGGCGCGGCGAAGGGATTGTGCATGAACACATACCGTTTTTCTTCCGGCGAATAGTCCAGCAGGGGGAACTCGGTGACCCAAAGCGGTTTCCACGAAGTCTTGTCGATGAACTGCAACTCTTCTCCCAGGAGCAACCTGATCCGGCCCAACACGTCGTGCACGACGGCCGGCTTGTCCGCGCCGAACAGGACCAGATCTCCCGCCTGGGCCTCCGGCAAGGCGGCTCTGAGTGCCGACGCGTCGAGAAACTTGGCGATGACCGATTCCAACCGGCCCTCCCCCGTCACCTTGAGCCAGGCCAATCCCTTGGCGCCGAAACTCTTGGCGGTTTCTCCCAAAGCGTCGATTCTCGTTCGGGACAGAGCGGCGCCGCCCTTGACGATCAGCGCTTTGACGATGCCCCCCTTCACCGCCGCCTCTTGAAAAACTTTGAATCGGCTTTCTGCACCGAACGTCGTCAGGTCGTAAAGCGGCATGTCGAAACGCAGATCGGGTTTATCGGAGCCGTAACGTCCCACCGCCTCGGCGTAGGTCAGGCGGGGAAACGGCGTCGGCAATTGCACGCCGCCCGCTTCGCGGAACATCGTCACGATCATCCGCTCCATCAGGTCCATCACCTGTTCACGATCAACAAAGGACATTTCGAGATCGATCTGGGTGAACTCCGGTTGCCGGTCGTTTCGGAGATCTTCATCCCGAAAGCAGCGGGCGATTTGATAGTACCGATCGACGCCGCCGACCATCAGAATTTGTTTAAAAAGCTGCGGCGACTGGGGCAGGGCAAAAAACTGACCGGGATTGACCCGACTCGGCACCAAATAGTCCCGCGCCCCTTCCGGCGTGCTCTTGGTCAAGATGGGCGTTTCGACCTCGAGAAAGCCGTTGGCGTTGAGAAATCCTCGGGCGGCCTGCGCGACGGCGTGCCGCAAGGCCAGCAACCGTTGCATCTTGGGACGACGCAGATCGAGATACCGATATTTGAGGCGAATGGCCTCCGTCACCTCGGCCTCGTCCTCGATGAGAAACGGCGGCGTCTCGGCTTCGTTCAGCATCTCCACGTCGTCGGCGAACACTTCGATTTCGCCGGTGGACAGATTGGGATTCTTGGCCTCTTCGGGGCGAGCCATGACCAGGCCGGCAATCGACACGACGCATTCGCTCCGCAACGCATGGGCGGCTTTATGCGCGACGGCATTGTGCTCGGCATTGAACACGATCTGGGTGATACCGGTTCGATCGCGCAAATCGATGAACATCACGGCGCCGTGATCTCTCCGACGCTGGACCCAGCCGTTCAACACCACCGACTGCCCGACCTGTTCCCTCGTCAGCTCCCCGCATCTATGTGTCCGCAGCTTCATCGTCACGCCACTTTCGTTTTCTTCGAACGAGCCCAGCCCTCTCGTCGAACCGACCACTTCGGGCGGACGGGCGCTCCCCCTCCTCGCTCAACCATCTCGACACGCTCCTCGACCAACGCCCGCAGCGCGTTGGCTTCCCGATCGGTCAAAAACCGAAACTCCCCCGGCTCCAGCCGCCCCAATGACAGCGGCCCCATTTTCACCCTGGTCAGCCGAATGACCGGATGGCCGACCGCTTCCAACATCCGTTTGACTTGATGCTTGCGCCCCTCGCGAATCGTGATCTCCAACCAGGAATTTTGCTCCGCCTTCCCGACTTTTTTCACCTGGGCCGGCGCGGTCATGCCGTCATCAAGCCGCACCCCGTCCTCCAGTCGTCGGATCTCATCGTCGGTCAACACGCCTTTCACTTTAATGAGGTACGTCTTCGCCACCCCGTAACGCGGATGAAGCAACGCCTGAGCCAACGCTCCGTGGTTTGTCAACAGCATGAGGCCTTCACTGTCAAAATCGAGACGGCCGACCGGAAACACCCGGACCGACACCCCGCGAAGCAAGTCTTTCACAGTCGGTCTGCCCCCAGGATCGTCCAGAGTGGACATGACGTGTTTCGGCTTGTTCAACATGAGATAGACGAACGGCTGGACGGCGCGGAGATGTTTTCCATCCACCTTGACATGGTCGCGCGAAGGATCGACCTTCGTCCCCAGTTCCGTGACAATCTTCCCGTTGACCGAGACCCGTCCCGCTGCAATCAGTTGCTCCGCCTTGCGGCGGGACGCAAGCCCTGTCCCGGCGATGAGTTTTTGAAGGCGTACGCTCATTTCGTTGATCGGCCTTTGTTATCCGTCAATCACGCAGAGTCTCGTTTTGTGCTTCGGCACGGGCGACGATGAGCGCTTCATTCCCATTCTATCGTAGAGGGCGGCTTCGAGCTGATGTCGTAGACCACCCGGTTGACGCCCTTGACTTCATTGATGATCCGATTCGACATCCGGCCCAGCACCTCATCGGGAATCTTCGCCCAGTCGGCGGTCATGCCGTCCACGCTCGTGACGGCCCGAATCGCGACGACGTGCTCGTAGGTTCGCCGATCGCCCATGACGCCGACCGTTCGGACAGGCAACAACACCGCGAACGCCTGCCAGATGTCTCGATAGAGACCGGACGCGCGAATTTCCTGATCGACCACAGTTTCGGCCGCGCGAAGGATCGCCAACCGTTCCGGCGTCACCGCCCCCACCACTCGGATCGCAAGACCAGGTCCCGGAAACGGCTGCCGCCAAATAATCTCATCCGGCAACCCCAATTCTTTCCCCAACACCCGCACTTCGTCTTTGAAAAGCTCCCGCAAGGGCTCGATGATCTTCAGGCGCATCCGCGCCGGCAGTCCGCCGACGTTATGATGAGTTTTGATCGTCGCCGACGGTCCTTTGAAACTGACGCTCTCGATCACGTCGGGATAGAGCGTTCCCTGCACGAGATAAGCTGCGTCCTTCAGTTTCGTGGACTCCGCCTCAAAATGCTTGATGAATTGCCGGCCGATGATCTTGCGCTTCCGTTCCGGGTCCGTCACGTTTTTGAGAGCGGCCAAAAACCGCTTCGTGCCGTCGATGACACGCACGTTGAGGTGCATCTGCGAGGCGAACGTCTTCTCCACCTGCCGACGCTCGCCGGCCCGCAACACTCCGTTGTCCACGAAGATGCACGTGAGCTGGTCGCCGACAGCTCGATGCGTCAGCGCGGCGGCAACCGACGAATCCACGCCGCCGCTCAGCGCACAGATCACTCGATCCCGCCCGACCCGTTCTCGGATTTGCTGGACGGCCGTCTCGACGTAGGACTGCATGGTCCAGGTCGGTTTGCAGCCGCAAATTTCAAAGACGAAATTGCGAAGGATCGCCGCTCCCTCCGGCGTATGGGCCACTTCGGGATGAAATTGCAGACAATAAATCCGCCGTTTCGGATCCTCCCGCTTCATCGCCGCGATCGGCGAATTGTCCGTGTGGGCGATGGCGCGAAACCCGGGCGGCAGACGTTCGATGCGGTCGCCGTGCGACATCCACACGACCGTGGAACCGTCTTTCCCGATCCCCTTGAACAGGCCGCCCGCGTCATCGATCACCAGATCAGCCCGCCCGTATTCTCGGCGCTCCGATTTGGCGACCTCTCCGCCCGACAGATGAGTGATCAACTGCATACCGTAACAGATGCCCAAAATGGGGACCCCTTGATCGAGCAACGTTTTCTCAATGGTCGGCGCGCGTTTCTCATAGACGCTGGAAGGGCCGCCCGACAACACGATACCCTGCGGCCGATAAGCCAGAATCGTGGCCACCGGCACCGTGCAAGGGAGAATCTGGGAATAGACCCGTGCTTCGCGAATCCGGCGGGCGATCAGTTGCGTGTATTGCGAACCAAAATCAAGAACCAGGATTCGATCGTGCCAGAGTTCCATTTCGATGCCGTTAGGCGTAAGGGGTGAGGGGTAAGTGGATGGTATGGATCACGGCAACCGGTTCAGTGGCTGTGACTCATCGTCTCACGCCTCACGGCGTTCATTCCCAATCCATCCGGTAATTCGGCGCCTCTTTGGTGATGATGACATCGTGCACATGACTCTCGCGAAGGCCCGCGACCGTCTGGCGAATGAACGTGGCGTGCTCCTGCAACTCGGCGATCGTCTTGCATCCACAATAGCCCATGCCCGACTTGAGTCCGCCGACCAACTGATAGACCACCGAGGCCAACGGCCCTTTATAGGGCACTCGCCCTTCGATTCCCTCAGGAACCAGCTTCTGAGCCGAACGACCCGCCTGTCCGTAGCGATCTCCGCCGCCGCGCTCCATGGCGCCGATCGACCCCATACCGCGATAAACTTTGTAGGTTCTCGCTTGATAGAGGACGGTTTCGCCTGGCGACTCTTCCGTCCCGGCGAACAGCCCGCCGAGCATCACCGACGACGCGCCGGCCGCCAACGCCTTGGTAATGTCTCCGGAGAACTTGATCCCTCCGTCGGCGATGACTGGCACACCGCTCCCCTTCAGCACCTTGGCGCAATCCGCGATGGCCGTCAACTGAGGCATGCCCGCCCCCGAGACGATGCGCGTCGTGCAAATGGAACCGGGCCCGACGCCCACCTTTACCGCGTCGACGCCCGCCTTCAACAGATCTTTCGCCGCCTCAGCCGTCGCGATGTTGCCGGCGACCAACTCAACAGTCGGGTGTCGCTTCTTGATCATCTTGACGGTATCCAATACTGCCTGCGAATGGCCGTGGGCGGTATCGACGACGATCAGGTCCACGCCAGCTTTCATGAGCAGGGCGACGCGCTCCTCGGTATCCGGACCGACGCCCACCGCCGCGCCCACACGCAATCGGCCGTGCTCGTCCTTGCAGGCGTTCGGATACTTGATGCGTTTTTCAATGTCCTTGATCGTGATGAGTCCCTTGATCTCAAACTGGTCGTTCACGACCGGAAGCTTTTCGATGCGGTGCTCATGGAGAATCTCCCGCGCCTTCTCCAAGGTAGTGCCTTCCGGAGCCGTAATCAGTTTCTCCCGTTTCATGACCTGGGACACTTTCAGATCCATGCGGCTTTCGAACCGGAGGTCGCGATTGGTGAGAATGCCGACCAATTTGCGCCCCTTGGTGACGGGAATACCGGAGATTCGATACTTGGCCATGAGGTTGTGCGCATCGCGGATCGTCTGATCGGGCGAAATCGTCACGGGGTCGAGAATCATGCCGCTTTCCGACTTCTTGACCTTGTCGATTTCCATCGCCTGATCGGACGGCGAAAGGACACGATGGATCACACCGATTCCTCCCTCGCGGGCGAGCGCGATGGCCAACCGTGATTCGGTCACGGTATCCATGGCGGCGCTGACCAGAGGAATGTTGATTTTGATACGACGCGACACGAACGTGCCGGTCTCGACCTCATTCGGCAACACCTGGGACTTGGCCGGCACCAGCACGACATCGTCGAAGGTCAACCCCTGCCTCGGCTCCTTGTCCAGCATAATGACTCCTTCGAACGGTCAACCGTTCCGCTCGATTGCACGATCACGACGGCCGGCCGTCATGTTGCCGGTTCTCAACCGACCGACGTCACGGCTCTCGGCCTTCCGGCCGCTGAACCAACTCGTCGGTCATCTCGGCTTCCTCCTGAAGCCGTTCGCTCCCTTCCTCGGCCGGCATGAATTGCTGCACCCTGGTATTCCCGCTGTCCACGACGTAGACGCTGCCCTTGGCGTCCACGGCGATCCCGTAGGGGAAGTTGAACTGCCCGCCCCCGTTGCCGAATCCCCCCCACTGCGTGATGAAGTTGCCCTCCCGATCGAATTTCTCTACGCGATGGTTTCCGGTATCCGTCACGTACACGTCCCCAGCCTGGTCGACGGCGATGCCCCACGGCGATCGAAGCTGCCCGGCTTCGCGAGCCAGGGCGCTGCTGGCGTGGCCGGCCTCGGGACTGCCTCCCCATTTAGTCAACAGTTGCGGCAACACGTTGGTGCTGGTGTCGAATTTTTGAATGCGATGGTTTCCCATGTCCACGACATAGACCGACCCGTCGTTCTGGTCCACGGCGACGCCGCGGGGAAAATAGAATTGCCCGTCTCCGCTCCCGAAACTCCCCCAGGCCATGATGAACTCGCCGCTCATGTCGAATTTCTGCACGCGGAAGTTCGCGCTGTCCACGACGTACACGAATCCCCGCACGCGATCGATCGCGATGCCCCATGGCGCATTGAATTGTCCTTCGCCGTTGCCACGCGAGCCGAATTTCATCACGTAGCCACCCAATTTCCCGTCGAATTTCTGAACCCGATGATTGTTCGTATCCACCACCCAGACGTCACCGTTCCCATCGCAGGCGATGCCGGTCGGATTGTGGAAATTGGCGTTGGCCGATCCGAAATTGCCCCAGAGAATGATGAAATTCCCGGCGTTGTCGAATTTTTGAATGCGATTGTTGCCGTTGTCGACCACGAACAGACAGCCCTGCTGATCGACGCACAGGCCGTACATCGGCGCCATGAACTCGCCGCCGTGGAGCAGCGAGGCGCCCCGCCCCGGCTTTCCCCACTTGGCGACGCACACGTAGCCGGACGTGTTGAGGAGAATGGTGGCGCTGGCGGGCGTGGAAATGTTGTTGCCCACGTCCTTGAACCACACGTAGATCGTTTTCTGCCCGTCGCTCGGGGACAGGATGAAGGGAATCGTCGCACCGAACTTCACGGCCGGCTCCACTTCGACCCAACCGGGCGTGCCCGCCATCGGCGTCAAGGGACTCTCGGAGATGAAATAGGCTCCCACGCCGGTATCGATATCGTTGGCCGAAATGGTGACCATCACTTCCGGCGAATTGGTCATGAACGCGCCGTGGTTGATGACGGCGTAGGGATTCTGCGGCGCCGTAATGTCAATGAGCACCGGCGTCGCCGTGACTTCTTCGGACAACGCGCTTTCCCGCCCGTCTTCGAACAGCGCGGTTACGGCGTAGAAATAGGGCACGTCGTTCGTTAAACCCGTGTGTGTGTAGGGGTTGGTCACGCCTTCGATTTTCGTCGCGCTCTGCGTCGTTAGATGCGGCGCCGTCCTGAAATAGAGATTGTAGGAGACCGCTCCCGGCACCTCCAGCCAACTCACAAACACTTCGGTGTCCCCGGCCTTGGCCACGACGCTGCGCGGCGGCGGGGCATCGTCCCGGATAACCTGCGTCGGCTCCTCTTTTCCTCGATTCAGCTCTTCTTCGGTGGGAACGAACTTGAGCACGCGGTTGTTGCCGCTGTCGACCACATAAACCGCGCCTTCCTTGTCCACGGCGACGCCGTAAGGGAAATTGAGCTGGCCTTCCGCCCGTCCACGATTTCCGAAGGCGCAGAGAAACGTTCCGTTGCCGTCGAATTTTTGAATGCGATGGTTGCCGCTGTCAACCACGTAGACGTTGCCCAAGGCGTCGCACGCGATGCCCCACGGAGCCTTGAATTGACCGGGCCCGCTGCCTTCACGCCCCCACTTTGTCAGGAAACTTCCTCTCGCGTCGAACTTTTGGACCCGATTGTTACCTTCGTCCGCCACGTAAATGTTGCCGACAAAATCGACCGCCACGCCGCGCGGGAAGAAAAAGGCTCCGTCGAAACTGCCGTCTCGCCCCCATTTGAGCAGAGGCTGCCCGTCGGACTGGAATTTCTGAATGCGGGCGTTGCTTGTATCGGACACGTACACGTTGCCGTCTGAATCCGTGGTGACCCCCCATGGCACGTCGAATTTTCCCATCTCGGCTCCGCGCCAGGCGAACCCGAACTTGCCCCACGCCTTCTGCACGTTGCCTTCCAAGTCGAACTTCTGAACCCGATTGTTGCCGCTGTCGGCCACATACAGGACGCCCTCCGGTCCGACGGCCAACCCGCGGGGATAATAAAACTGCCCTTCCTGCGAGCTCGGTTCTCCACCCCATCGGGCCAAAAATGTTCCGGTTTTGTCGAACTTTTGAATGGAATGATTGTCGGTGTCCGCGACGTAGATATTGCCGTCCTTGTCGAGCGCGATGCCGGTCGGCGAACTGAACTCCCCGTCCTCGCCGCCCTCTTTTCCGATCACCATGGCCAATAGATAAGGAGAGGGCACGGCCATGACTTCCTGCGACTCGGGGCTCTCGCCTTTTGGCGTCACCACGGTCACGACATAATGGTAACAAGTGCCGTTGGCGAGGTCATCATGCACAAACGGACTCGTGACGCCTTCCAGACAGGTCGCCTTGTCCTTTTTGACGCCGATGACGGTCTTGAAGTCCTCTTCGCTCGCGATGGGACGGGTGAGTTCCGAAAACTTAATCTGCACCCCCTTCGTGGTCTGGAAATAGAGGTTGTAATACATGGCGTCCGGCACGGGATCCCAGGTGATCGTCACCCGCCCGTTTCCGGGTGTGGCCTTGACGTTGACCGGCGCAGGAGGCGGTGCTTCCTCTTCCGCTACCGGCTCGCCCCCTCCCCATTCACTGTGGATGCCGTCAATCATGAGCCCTCGCATGAGTCTCCGACGGCTGAACTCGAACAATTCATCCCAGAGCCACGACTTCTCCACCGCTATCACCTCATGGATCCTGGTCGATTGATTCAAAAACAAGGGATGTTTCAATGATTTAGAAATGGATTGTGAAGTCTAACAAACCGCAAAAAAGAGAGTCAAGGAACGGATAGTCGAGGAACACCGCTCAGCCGATTGAGCTTTCATGCTGAAGCTGAAACGTCCAGCGAGGAAGAAACTCATGTCTGCTCAACCGGCTCATCAAGGAGCATTCCGTCCGGCTCGGCATCGGCGGGTGGGAGTGCTTTCAACTCCGCTTCCAGCGCTGTTTCGATCTGATCTCTTTCAGCCCGATCTTCTTCGACGACCGCCTCGGATAACGCGCCGGCCTGATCGACAAGCGCATCAGCCTGGACCAAATCGGCGACGTGAGCGGAGCCGTTCGCCGCAAATTTCTCGGCCTCGTCCATCGGTAGCGTCGTCTGTTCCGACTCGCCTAACTCTTTGAATTCCCGCAGCGGCGGCAGTTGCGAGAGATCGTTCAACCCGAAGTGCTCAAGAAAATACTTCGTCGTCCCGTACATGATGGGACGGCCCGGCACCTCCTTGCGCCCAACGATCCGAACCAGTTTCCGTTCCAACAGAGTCCGCACGACCCCCGACGTTTCGACTCCGCGGATTTCCTCGATTTCCGCCTTCACGATCGGCTGCTTATAGGCGATGATCGCCAGCGATTCGAGCGCCGACCGCGACAGTTTCGCCGTCGATTTCGATTTATCCAATCGCTTGATCCAGGGCGCATACTCCTGTTTCGTAACCAGTCGAAATCCACCGGCAACCTCCACCAGACAAATCCCGCGCCCTTGCTTCCCCAATTCTTCCTCAAGCATGCCGAGCGCCTCGGACACCTCCGCCTTCGTGACGTCCCCGATCACCGTCACAAGCCGTTGAAGCGACAGAGGCTCTTGCGACACGAACAACAACGACTCCACGATGCCCTTCAACTCGCGGATCTCGAAGGGTCGCGCTGCCGTTTCATGACCCGAGCAGGGAGCGCCGCCCGGAGAACCGCCGGCCGACGCGACCTCGGGCTGTCTGATTTCCGATTCCACCGATGCGGGGCTCATCTCATCGATCATTGGAGAGACATCTCCCTTGTTATTTATTCGATGTCGCCGGCATCGACTTCGGCGGGATCAGGCACCAAGGAAAAGGCCCGCGACACCAAAATCGGTCCGAACAATTTCGCCTGAAAAACCCGCGCCACGCGAAGTCGGATCAATTCCAACATCGCCAAAAACGTCACGATCACGACCAGGCGATGGGTCGCCTGGTCGAAAAGTTCCGCAAACGGCACGGAGTCTTTTCTTTCCAGCAGCTCAAGAATCTTGTTCATTCGTTCCCGCACCGTCAGATTATCGGGAGCGATCTCAATGAGTCGCTTCCC
>JANDJJ010000062.1 GCA_024330945.1 Nitrospira sp.
CATTCGCTACATCTCACTCGATCTGACCAGAACTTTCTTGCAACTTCAGATCCGACGGGCGAAGGAAGGAGGCTGGAACGCCGTCGGCGCCAGGGCCGACGCCGAAGTCCTCCCGTTTTTGGACAATTCGATCGATCTGGTCATCGACAATGAAAACATGGCCGATATGACGCCGGTCCGGCTCTCCAAACAAGAGCTGCAATCCGGAACCGGTGAGACCCCTCAGCACCAGGAGGCGCTGAACTGGATCAGACGCGCCCACATTCCCCTTGCCCCTGATCCCCCAGACTACGTTATCTTCAATCTGGGTCCCATCCGCTTCGTTGCGGAGCTCTGGCGAGTGCTTAAGCCGGGGGGACGGGCGTTTCTCGCAGAATTCGGCATCGAAACCGGCTGGCCTCAACCGGTTCGATTACCAGGTCACACCGAGTATGAAGTCCAATACTCCCACTTGCGACAGGTGATCCGCCAACTGGGTTTTCAAGAACGGTACCTCTCGCTGCCTCAATTTCTTGCCGTCAAGCCCGATACAAAAGTCCTCTGTACCGGAGCCACCTACACAATTCAGCGATTCTGCAACCGGCTCAATAAACCGTTCGCCGTCAAAGCCTATACCGAGCCGGAGCTGCAACGGGCTTTAGGCGACATGCTCCCTAAGCTCCAAGGATGCCACTATCACGACGTGGCGGATCCGGCCTGGTTTAATCTCTTTGACTTCAAGGTTCTGCTCCTCGAAAAGCCGGGTGGTGTCTCCAAGGCGCGCTTCACCGAAGCCAAAGGGTATCGCTGGTATTCCCAGCAGTAGAGTCCAGCCGATCAGTGAATCAGCAGCCGACCTTCCGAATTGCACCGACTCTTTCATCGCTTGAAGACCCCATACTCGCGGGACTTTTGACGCCGACATCGGGCAAAGTTTCTTCCCTCCTTCCGCCAAGCCCTGCTCCAAACATGAACAATTCTTCATGCGTTCATCATGGATCGTTCATATTCCCTGGATATGCTGGTAGGCAGAACTTGAAGGAGGTGATCGATCATGACAGTCATCGTATTGGGCGCGATTGGGGCGACGCTGTTGTTCGGAGTGCTCTATAAAGCCTTGTCGGCGGGAAACGAGTAAGATCTGCGACGAAAGCGTACGAGGAACCCACGGGTGATTACAACGGCACAACCCGTCATGTGGCCGAGACGGAAGCAAGCTGGGACCAACGGAGGCCCGGCGCCTCCAAGACGTGGGCCGCCGGCCTTTCCGTTCTACTGATTAAAGCTTCTGCATAGACTGACCGAGCATTTTTACCTCCCATGAATAGGACTCTTGTCAACTGGCGACACGAGACCCCGTTGAAACATAGATGGACCGTTCCCCTCCCCTGCAGGCTCGGTCGCCTGTCGCGTGCGGCACGCACAGGCAGGCCCACCCGTCCGGTGCAAAGACCGCCGCGGTTCAAAGACCGCCGCCCCCTCTCCAACACGAGGTGGAGACCGCAAGGCATCGGCGGGCTCACTGGCTGTGCCTGTCCATCAAGGGGTACCACCCTGGGCCGACTGTCTTGTCCACAGGACACCTGATCCGGGCTGCACCCGGCGCGGGTCATCCGGGTGCCCCGACTTCAGCACGCCAGAGGCCGTGGTCACCAGCTTCCGCGCCACTCATTGCCCGCATACGCCATCAGACTCTTGCCACTGACCTCCAATCCGACGTCCACCAGACCCTGCCCCCTTGCGTGGGGGGTGATCGCTCACCGTGGACAGTCGGCCCATCGGGCCTCGGCTGTCAACCAATTGAAAGGGAGCCCTGTTCATAGAATCTCCTCTGCATCCTCCTCGCCAAGTCGATCAGCACCCCCTCCCGCAGGCCCAGATCGCTGACCAGAAGCTTGGCCGTTCCAAGCGTCTCCATGACCGTCCGAATGATGACGGCGCCGGCGGCGATGACCTCTTCGCGATCCTGCTCAAGGCCCGGGAGACCGATACGATCGGCCTTCTTGCGGCTAAGCAGCGTCCGTTCAAGCTCCAAAACCGTAGAAAGCGTGAGCGCATAGTTGTGGATGCGGGCCGGCTCATAGGCCGGCAACTTCTGCGCCATGGCCGCCAATGTGGTGATCGTGCCGGCCGTGCCGACGACCGTTGAAGCCCGATAGCCCTGCATCTTTTCGACAGCGGTTTGGACCTCACGCCGCACCCATTCCCTTGCCTGCTCAATTTCTTCTGCCGTCGGCGGGTCGTGTTTCAAGACCCTCTCACATAATCGCACCACCCCAATATCGATCGAGCGGACGATGGGCTGCCCGGCCGGTCGATCGAGAATCAACTCGGTGCTCCCCCCGCCGATATCCAATGCCAGGATGTCCGTGACGCCGGCCGGAAGCCCGGAGCGAATGCCGAGCAGGGTGCGACGGGCTTCTTCCTCACCAGCAATGACCTCAATCTCGAAACCTGTTTCGCGCTTCACCCGCTCCAAGAATTCGCCGCGATTCTTTGCATCCCGTACGGCGCTGGTGGCCACGACGGTGCACCCTGTAATCCGATAGCCGTCGATGACGGTTCTCCACTCACGCAAACATCGGACGACGCGATCCATTGCGGAACCGCTGAGTTGTCTTGTGCGATCGACCCCCTCGCCCAGACGAAGAATGCGCCGGTCGGAATACAGCTCTTGAGGAAAACCGTGCGGGGCCAGATCGGCGATGAGAAGACGACAGGTCAGCGTACCAACGTCAATGCCGGCGAGGCGAAGGGAAGGAATGTCCGGCCTGGTCATGCTTCGCCCTTGATGTCTTGCATTTCATCTTCCAGCTTTTTTCGTGTTTCCTTGAGGGCCTGTACGTTCTGCACCAGCCGGATGATGTCGGCGTCATGGACGATCTGTTCCACAGTCGTCCCCCGCTCCTTCATCGCCACGGCCCGTTCGCCGATGTCCTTGTACAGATCGGCCAATTGTTGATCGACCTTCCGGATTTCTAACCGCAGACGGAGCCGTTCCGTTTCCTCGATCGCCCGGCCGGCCGCGTGCGCCGTCCCCAGACGCAATTTCGCAATCCCCGCCCGCAAATCATGTCTCAGCCGCTGAAGGAATCCCATGACATTCAGGCCGACGGCGTCGCGGCGAAGCCGCCCTCGCCGTCGAAACGCTTTCCGACGGTCAGATGATCGACCCGAGATCCAACTTCTCCCCCCACTTTCGCAACATGGCATCCCGCAACTCGCGGTGGGCCGGCGCGTTCAATTTCGGATCACCCTGCAACAACGCCGCCGCCTCTTGTCTGGCTTCCGACAACAACTCGCCGTCCCGCACGAGATCGGCGACGCGAAACTCCGGCAGGCCCCATTGCCGGACCCCCAAACATTCTCCCGGCCCTCTGATACGGAGATCCTCTTCGGCAATGACGAACCCGTCATTCGACCGTACAAGCGCTTCCAACCGTTCTCCAGCCGACGACGTTTCACGCGCCGGCCCCTTCGAGGACGATCCAAACGAGGCGCTCCCGCGGTCCGACAGGTTCGCCATGAGCAAACAATAGGATTGATGCTGGGCGCGCCCCACCCGTCCCCGCAGTTGGTGCAACTGCGCCAGACCGAATCGTTCGGCATGCTCGATCATCATCACCGTCGCGTTGGGCACATCGACTCCCACTTCGATCACAGTGGTCGCGACGAGCGCCTGGATGACTCCGGCTTTGAACTCAGCCATCACCGATTCCCGCTCGGCGGCCTTCAGCCGTCCGTGCAACAGTCCCACGCGGAATTCCGCTAACTCCTCGCGTTGTAGCCGCTCGGCTCCTTGAATCGCCGCCTGTAAATCGGTGCGCTCCGACTCTTCGATGAGAGGATACACGATATATGCCTGCCGGTTGTCGCGCAGCTCATCGCGCAAGATCTGAAGAGCCCGCCGTCGCTGCGCCTGCCCGAAGAGAAACGTCCGCACCGGCTTCCGTCCGGGCGGCAACATGTCGATCACCGAGACGTCCAGATCACCGTACACCGTCATCGCCAGCGTTCGAGGAATCGGCGTCGCCGTCATGACCAACACGTCCGGCTTATAGCCTTTGTCGACCAGCATCTTCCGCTGCAACACACCGAACTTGTGCTGCTCATCCACGACGGCCAACGCCAAGTTTTTGAAGGCGACGCCCTTTTGAATCAGCGCATGGGTTCCGATTGCCACCTGAATGTCTCCCGAAGCGAGCGCGGCCGTCTGCGCCTTCTTCACCGACGCCTTGTCTCCCCCCCGCACAAGGGTCGCTTGTACTCCCAGCGATTCGAACAGGCCGGACAGATTTCGATGGTGCTGCTCAGCCAAAATTTCTGTCGGTGCCATTAGAGCCGCCTGATAACCCGATCCGCAGGCCATGACGATGGCATGGAGCGCGACGACGGTCTTGCCGGACCCGACGTCGCCCTGCACCAATCGATTCATCGGTCGAGGCGACGCCATGTCGCGAACAACCTCGCCGATCACTCGATCCTGGGCGGCCGTCAGGCGAAAGGGCAGAATGTGTCGCAGCTTTTCCACCAACGGCGCACGCGGATCGAATCGCAGTCCTTTCCTCTCTTCCTGAACCGATCTCCGCCGAGCCGCCAATGCAAGTTGCAGCAGGAACAGCTCTTCGAACGCCAGCCGCCGATGCGCCGGCGTTTTCCCTTGTTCGAGCGACCGCCAATCGGTGCCGGTCCGGGGGAAATGCACCTCCTCTAGGGCTTGCCGAACGGGGATGAGCCGGCGACGTGTGCGAAGCGCCACGGGCAACCAGTCGCGCAAGTCCCGGGCGTACGAGTCCAACAACGTCTTCTCCAACACCCGCATGTGGCGGGACGTCCAACCTTTCGTTTCATGATAGACCGGCACGATCCGCCCGACGTGAAGCAGCGACTCCGTCTCCTCGTCGACCGTCTCATAGTGCGCCGCCTCCATTCGCGGCATCATCCACCCCTGAGTCCCCGCGGTCACGCGCCCGTTCATCACCACACGTGTCCCGACAACGAATACCTTTTCCAAATACGGTTGATTGAAGAACACGACCTGCAGGCGGCCCGTCGGATCTTGCACTCGGACGTCGAGCACGCTCATTCGGCGATTCCTGGTGAACCCGGCGCGGCATTGCTCGATCGTTCCGCAGATCGTCGCCACCATGCCGGGCACAAGGCTGCCGATCGGCGTCATGACCGAACGGTCCTCGTAACGCCAGGGCACGGTCCAAAGGGCGTCTTCGACGGTCTCGATCTTCCACCGCCGCAACAATTGAATGCGTTTCGGTCCCACACCCTTGACGAAGCGAATCGGCAGTTTCCACAGGTCTTGACGCGCCGTGCCATTCGACGGTTCTTGCAAAACGGTTTGCTCCGGTGCACCGGCCAACGGGCGAGAAGCGGTCCCGGCCGTCCCGCGAAGCGTCTTCACGATCGCAGCAGCTTCCTCTAATCGACGACACCGTTCTTGTCGGGGAAGCGACGGATGGAAATCGATGAAAAGATCCCGCAAGGCCAGCAAATGCGCCTCGACGGATTGCGGAAACACCCGCGACTCCAACACGGAGAGCACGTGCGCGGAGACGAACGAACCGAGATTCTTGACCGTTTCCAGGTGCGCGAACCGGTCTTTTGTTGCAAACTCAATAGGCCGAGCCACGCGCTCTATCCAGTCGGACAGCGGCGCTCTGAAATCTGACTCGGTCAGAGTCTGCATATCGGAACGGATCGTAGCACAGCCCCTCTTCCTGCTCAATTACAGGCGGCACTCGTTTTCCGCCGGTTCTGCTCGCCGGTTTCGGCCGAACGCTTGGTCGGTGTTCCCGGCAGTGCTACCATCCAGGCAAGAGATCGCCATGTACCAACGCGATATTTCTCCGCTGCTCATGTGGCTGGCGCTCGCCGTCTTTTTGCTGATCGGCATTCATCAGTTTTTCCCTTCCGTTCGGGAACAACTCGCTCCGCCGGCCCCTTCCGCGTCCACCGAATCCGACAAGCCGATCGCCGAACCGCCGCCTCCTTCGCTTCCGCCATCCACCCCGATCCCCTCGACACGCCTGATCGAGTTGCCGCGGCTCCCGCTTTCCGCCTACGAAGTGCCGCTGGCCGTCATCCGTGACGATATCGAAGCGCACCGTTTCTCGCTTGCCGAGTCCAAACTACTCGCATTGCCGAGGGACGCTCTGTCGGACAAGACAAGCAGGGCGTACATCGCCGGTTTGTGGAACAACCTGGGCGTTCAACAGGAGCTGATCCAAGGCACGGCTGGCTCCCTCCCTTCGTTCAAACGAGCTGCCGCCCTTGAAGACTCCAATTCCGTGATCCTGATGAATCTGACCCACGCATATTGGGAACAGCGGGACCCTGCTCTCAATCAGGAGCTGCTTGAGAAATTGACCGGCGCGGCGCCTCGTGAGCCGTTCCCTCATTTGGCTTTGGCGGACTGGTTGCAGGAACACGACCGGCTCGATGAAGCGGAACGTCACCTGTCTCACGCGACCGATCGTATCGGACGGGACCCCGCGCTGCGTTCCTACCTCGAGTCGGTCACCACGAAAATTCATCGAAAGAAAACCGCCGAGGCCGAGGAGAGGAAGAAGAACTCGGATCAATGAATCCTGAGTCGGCAAGCCTGAAGATAGCATTGATGATCGGCGGCGAGGCCTTTCGACATCCGCGGCAGCCGATCGTGAGAAACGGACTTCCGGGGAAACCGCGTTGTCTCCGAAGTCAAATGTCTTTCATGGACGGCCCGGCGCCCGACGGTCCCATCCGGTCCGGCCTGCTTTGCGCAGGGTCATTCGGCGACGCCAGGGGTTCTTCGTCCATCCACTGAAACGCCCGGTCTTCCCACAAGACCGATCCCTTTTTACGGTCAATCATCAGAACTTGAAGGTCAACCACACCCCCTTCGGGCCACGGCTTCTCATGGGCGGTCGCATGAAAGACGGCGGTCCCGACCGACGCCGCAACTTCTTCGTCCGGAGAAAACTCATCTTTCCAATTAAGAACGCCCGTTGACGGGTCCCACGCCCGCAGTATGAACAACGGGTAAGAATCTTCGGACCGGACGGGGCTCCCAATTTTTGCCAGAGTCGCCCGTCGAACCATCGAGGTGGACATTTCAAGCTCTCTTTTGTCCTCGCCGCGCGCCGTCGGATCGAAATGCAGTCTCCCGACCCACTGAAACTCTCCGGTTTTTCCATCGTAGGCGCGCAGTAGAAAACTCGAGCGGGCGGCCGGTATTCCTCCCGCCCCGCCAGCAAAGATGCGCATCGTCGAGCCGTCCGATCGCGCGCCCGGGTCTTCCTCAACGATCAATTCGTACGCGTCTTCAGACAGAACCTCGCCCGAAACGGCGTCATAGACCTTCACCCTCATGATCGCGCCGGTTTCATTCTGATACCCGAATCCTGCGGCAACGACCGCTCTTTCGGCCTCCTCTCCAACCGGCTCGTGCCCCGTCGCCCGCTCCCCCATCAGCACGAGACAACAGCAGACCCCCGTGATGAGGGGAAACAGAGTCCGTACTCGAACGACTGCCTCGTAAAAAGATCGGAGCACCCGGTCGATCAGCGCCATAGACGATCCCGATAGCCTGGCGCATTCTGGCAGCAGATCGAAGCCGTCGTCTATTCCCTATTGTGGCAAGACCCTCCCTCGAAAGAGGGATTCATGAGTCAGCCGGACTGCGGGAAGGCGTTGCCGAACCCGCTCCGCCGTCTTTATAGTCTCCCCCATGAAGCGACGGGCTTTGCTCACCGTTTTGGCCGGGCTCCTGCTCTTCGAGGCCGGTGCTCTGATTGCTTCCGCCGCACCGACCGAAGCCTGGTGGATCGTCTTTCTCGTGTTCACGCCGGTCTGCTTGGGAACGTTGGTCTGGTGGGGATTTCGATGGGCCGCGATGGCCTGCGTGATGTATGGAACGGTGGGGCTGGCGCTTGATCTCTCAACGATGGTGCACGTTCTGACGAAAGACGCGGGTGGCTTGTGGTCCCTCTCGACCAATCTGGTCAGCGGGGGATTGAACTTTCTGCTGATCCTGGTCGGCGGGCGGTCTTTCCTGGGAGGGGTCGTGGCGCAACCGCCTCCAGAATCCCGTCCTCCCAATCCTCCAGCCCTTTCCTCATCCGAAGAGCCTTGACGCGAACAAAGCCGGACGTTTTGAGCCATCGCGTCACATCGGAAACCGTATAGGTGTTGCCGCTCTCCGTAAACAAGAGCATCGACACGGCGAAAAGACTCGCTTCCGCGGGGTACAGCCCCTCGCGGTCATGCAGGAAGGCATCGTGAATGATCAACCGCCCGCCCGGTGTCAACGAAGCCAGGGCCCTGCGAAAGATGGCCCGATTGTCCTCCGGTGAATACATGTGCAGCACGTTGGAATACCAGATGACGTCGTACCGGCCGGGGATGTCCTCTTTGGTAAAATCCAGCGGCAGATAGGACAGCCTTCGCCGGGCCGGATGGGTCGCGGCGATCTCTTTCGCCACCGCCAAAGCCGCCTCGCGATCGCAGACCGTGGCGCGCAACCGACGGTTCACGGCCAAAAACGCCATCGCGTAGGTGCCAGGGCCTCCGCCGAGATCCAGCAACGTCTCGGCCTTGCCCAGCTTCACGCGCGAGGCGATCGCGGGCGCCAGCTCCATCGTTCGGTGATGCATCGCCCACGTGAACCGTCTTCTCCACTCCGGATCCTCCGGCGTTTCATGGTCGACCGGCAAGCCGGTTCTGACCGATTCGGGAAGTCGAATCCAGTCGGCCCAATGACTCTGAACCAAGGCAAGATAGTCGCCGCGATAAGCCGGATGGTCGGCGTTCAACGCCGTGGCTCCTAACCGGCTGTTGCGGTAGCGCGATCCCTTTTTCCTGAGCACGCCGGCCATCGCCAGATTCCGGCAAAGAATCTCCAGCCCGCGCTCGCTGACCTTGAGTTTTTCGGCGAGATCGGGAATCGACCACGCGCGATCGCCGATCGCCGTGCACACGTTCAACTCCAACGCCGCCAGCAGCACTCGCGGCAGTCGGTACGCCGACACCGCCTCTCGAAACTCGTTGAAGCTGGCGATGCGTTGCTTCATCCCGCGCCGCCGATCTGACGCCGGCACCACCGAATGAGATCCTGTACTTTGACCGGACTCTCTACGTCCGTCGCCCGCGTAAACGTGACCGCCACGAATTCGTCGGTCATCTCCGTCGCCTCGACAAATCCGGATTGCAAGAGAAGCGGGCGAAACTTCGATACGGCCGGTTGAAGATAGTACTTGGCCTGCTTGGCCACTTCGTCTGTGCCGAGATCCTCCGCGGTTCCCTCGGACATGAGGGCCATCACGTCATCCATCGCGATGCCGTACTGGCACACCACCGCGCCGTCCGGCTTGATCTCCAGGAGCCAACCGTCATGTCCCAGATCCATCATCAGCGGCCCGACGGGATCAAGCGAATAAAATTGGGGAAAAGCGTCGGTCAAGGCGGCGCGGAGCCGAGCCCATGCCGGAGACATCGGATCGGTCATGCCGGCGCCTCACGATGAAGCCCGCGACGATCTTCCCCGGCAAGACGAGCCCGCAAGGCCGTCAAACGACGCACGTTCTCGTCGAGTTTCGGCAATCCATATTTTCTGTCCATCCGAACGACCTGTTCGAGCAGCGACGCGGCGTCCCGTAACCGGCCAGTCTCTTCGTAACATTGGGCCAGCACGTAACGAGCCCCGCCGGCTCGGAGCTCATCGCGAGACCGTTCGGCGATCGATTGACTGGTGTGGCAGCAGGCGATCGCATCATCATACCGTTTTTGAACCAAGAACGTGCGCGCGAGCATACGCCACGCGTCTGCCATCCCGCCCCAATCGTTCAATCGCCGCATGAGCGCCAACGACCGCTCATACCATTGCACGGCCTCGTCGAATCGTCCGGTCTCGCGCGCCACCAAGCCGAGATCGGAATACAACACCGCCTGAGCCGCCTCATCCCGCATCTTTTTCAACAGATCCAGCGCCTCCAAATAATACGCGCGGGCCCGGTCCCATTCTCCGGCGTCGGCCCTCAAATTGCCCAAGTTCGCCAATGTCGTCCCCACGCCTCGCTCGTCGCCGAACGTTTTTTGCAACTCCAACACTTCCTGGTAATACGCCTGTGCCGCTTCCCGCCGGCCGCTGACCGCGCAGATGTTGCCGAGATTCCCCAGCGTCATGACCAGAGCCCGCCGATCGCCGCTCAGCCGATCACATTCCAAGGCCTTGACATAGCAGGCATAGGCATCCGTATAGAGCCCACGGGAAAACAGTTCGTTGCCCCGGCGGTTGAGTTCTTCGGACGATCCGTTCCAGCCCATCACGACGTCCCCTCCAGAAAACGCCGCACGATCGGCTTGGCTCCCGTAAGAATCGAGGCGCCGTCTCCCACCAGCAAACTGTCAAACTCATATTGAAGCAGACGGCGGAGTCCTTCTTTGGCTTTCACCGCATCCGCATATTTGTCGGCGGGAAGCATGCCGACGCCGCCAGCCGGCTTGCCGATCAAGGCGTCTTCCACGATCAATACGCCTGCTATCAGAAACGTGTGCAAACATACGCACGATGTCCTTCCTGTCCCGAACCGTCTTGCTGCCAGCCGTTGTAGATTGAGCGCCGTGTTGAGATCACGGTCATGATCGGTGCTCATGGTGTTTAAAATGCATATTATGTACAACACCAGAGTTAAGCTCCGTTCCTTCGCGCGATACGTCTTAGGCTGCGATCTGTTCGAAAGAGAAATGTGGAATGTCCGCTCTATCGCGAGCATGTTCAATCGTCATGGCGCAGATATTGCCGTCTTTGTCCAAGTCGAGCTGGGTGTTCTCGTCCAAATCCTTGGTCTCGGCCACTTCTGCCACTCTAAACTCGATGTAGAGCGTGTCGGTGTCCTGAAAATACTTGATGGTCATGGCTTGAAGCTCCTATCAAAAAAGGCATTATGGACCGTGCGCTGGTCCGGCAATAGGACGACTCGCAAATATCGATTGTCCATCTCCTCGATCGGCGCCCAGCGGCGGATGCGCCCATCTTTCTGGACAATCTCCTTCGCTGGATTGTTGACCACCCGTTCGATCCATTCCTCGCGAATGATGGCACGATCAGGGCGCTGCCGCATGAATTCGAAGTACTTCGTAAATTTCACCGTGATCTCTATACCGCAGTCACAGCAACCGGGAAAGACAAGTCTACTGAAAAGCCTTATGTTAATCTACAGGTCCGTTCCAAGGTCGGCACGACCGCCTGTGCCCCACGCGCTGAGTGAAAGATGTCTCGATCCGTGTCATCACGCAACCTCAAATCCTGAACAGCAACCGTATCGACCTTATAGGTAGATACTGAGCCATTGGGCGATTGTTGACGAGAGCTGCGCGTCGACCCAGTTTTCACGCTGCAAGAATCGGATGATTAATCTGGCTGCTGACAAACCGGAGGCAGGCAGAGATGTCTTCCGGCTCGAGATGTGGAGGGCGAAGGTGGGCCGTGTGCATTACATTGCGGCAACGGCGCAGCGTCGTGATCGACACATCTAACGCTGAAACAGCTTCACCTATGCTTACTAATCTTTCCATATTGGTGATATTTCAACCGAACTGCTCAAGCCCCTTCTCATCGTCCCTCCTTACAGCCTTACAGCGTGACCGGTTGATTCCACACTGCTAACGGTCCCGTGGTCGGCGGGGCGGTCGTCCGTGGCCGTCGCGTCGCGTTGGCCTTCGTCGAAGACCGCTCTCGTCTCATGCGCCGGCGGAATTCCGCCAAGATCATGTCGCGATGCAGAGCCGTCCGCTCCGAGGCGCTTTTCCGCATCAGATAGCGATACAGCACTTGCTCCTTCTCGCTTGAGAAACAACGCGGATTCGCCCGGTGATTTTTGATCCTTGAGTCCGATGACCAGGACACCGCCCGGCAGGACCTCACCATCCCCATACGTGACATCGGGCTTGAGGTCCAGGGCCGCCGCGTCGAGAGCCGGAGCCAACAGGCGACCGCCGAACTCCGACCGACAGGCGACCGCCTCCCGAACGTGATCCCTGTTCGTGATGATGAGGGAGTCAACGGGCCCCGCTTGGCGAATCACCGTCCTGGCCTCCTCCGTCACGGGAGGCGGGTCCACCAGGATCCTGTGTTCTCCGATCACGAGAAACAACCCGTTGAAATCGAGTTGTTTCTCTTCGGAGAACCACGACCATTGCCAGACGTCGGGAAAAAGCCGCTTCATTGCATGTCCGTCCTGCTTGCGTTCGGAAGACGCCCCGTTCTCCTTTTAGAGGGTTAGAGGGCGGCGACCGTCTCCTTCACCATTTTTGTCACCTTGGCGAGCATGCCGGCGTCGGACGGCAAATCCATCACGTCGTCTTCCGAGAGCGTCATGAACTTGCGGTTCGCCCCTTTGGTCAATGAGATCAGAAACTGACTGTTCGACGGTGAAACGGGAATCACAACATGGACCGTTGCGTCTATTTCTTTCACGACCTCCAGAAATTTCCGTTTCCCTTCTTCTATCTCGTCCATCGTGTTGCAGTCTCCCTCTCAGCGATATGACGGCGGAGGCCTTGTGAATCGACCGCGTCACTCGACCTCGCGGTAGATGGCATCGCACCCCGACCATCAGGAACCGTCGTGCTGGTTCAACATGTCTTCAAGCTGTCGCTTCGCAGCTCCCTCGAATCGGATGAATTCCACTCCATATCGATTGTCCTGCTTCCATCGAACGATGCCGAGCGAAATCACGATCGGCGGCCGAGCGCCAGAAGTCTTGACGCGAAGAGAGAGCGGCGTGCCAACGGCCAATTGCACATCACTTTCGATCTCGCTGCCGCCGATGGTCAGATTTCTCAACAGACCGGTTCCGCTCACGACATCGCTCGTGAACGACACCTCATAGTCAACCGGTACACGCGAGTTCGATCGTGGCTTCATCCGTCCGGCGCCGCTGGTCTTTGGGAAGTCAGCGCGCCCCTTCGAACAGGCCGAGTTGGATTTCCTCCGCGCGGGTGAACGGAATGGGGTACCGTTCCGTAAAACAAGCCGTGCAATACTGACGGGGACTTCCCGGCGCGGCTTTGAGCATGCCTTCGATACTGAGATAGGCCAAACTGTCGGCCGTAATGTATTTGCGGATCTCCTCTCTCGAATGATCGGACGCCACCAATTCTTTCTTGGTCGGCGTATCGATCCCATAGAAGCAGGGGGAGACGATGGGAGGCGAACTGATCCGCATGTGCACTTCCTTTGCGCCGGCGTGACGGATCATCTTGAC
>JANDJJ010000063.1 GCA_024330945.1 Nitrospira sp.
AGTGCGGAACCGATGAAAGCGTTCAAGACAACTCAGACCAGCCGCCGATGACTCAATCTGAGGCGCTCTCCACCTTGAAGACGGGCTCGAATGTGTTTGTCACCGGCGAGTCCGGGTCCGGCAAGACGCATAGGATCAACGAGTATGTCGCTTATTTGCGCGCGAGAGGGATCGAGCCGGCCATCGCGGCCTCGACCGGCATCGCCGCGACGCACATCGGCGGGATGACCGGAGAGGAGATGACGGCCAGGCATGAGCGATTCCTTCGCCGATGCGGTGGGACGGTCCAATCAGAAAACCGCGTGAGTGCACCGAACGTGGCTCGCACGCTCGGCGGAACGATGACGCGGGAAACTCCTCCGTCATCTTCATGCCATACGCTATTTGCTCTAAGCTCTTTTTAGAGGAGAACCGATGCACACCATTCTACTGCTGACGGTGTCCAACATCTTCATGACCTTCGCCTGGTACGGCCATTTGAAGTACAAAGATGCGCCCCTGTGGGCGGCGATCGTGGTGAGCTGGGGGATCGCGTTCATCGAGTACTGTTTTCAAGTGCCGGCCAATCGGATCGGGCATTATGAATTCTCCGCGGCCCAATTGAAAACCATCCAGGAAGTGATTACCCTCGTCGTGTTTTGCGTGTTCTCGGTGCTCTATCTCAAGGAACCGCTCAAATGGAACTATCTGGCCGGCTTCAGTCTGATGGTCGGCGCCGTCTTCCTCATCTTTAAGGAATGGTAACCATGTCGCGCGATGGAAAAGAACCGGATGCAGACGATTTCGAAAAACTTGGTGTGTTGTATCTCGGCCGTCCTTACGACTTGGCCGCCAAGCAGGCGAAGCCGGGCTGGTTGCTCTACGATTCCAAAGATCTCGTGACCCACGCGGTCTGCGTCGGCATGACCGGCAGCGGAAAAACCGGTCTGTGCCTCGCGTTGCTTGAAGAGGCGGCGATCGACGGTATCCCGGCGATCATCGTCGATCCCAAGGGGGATCTCGGCAATCTCATGCTGACGTTTCCTTCCTTGCACGCAGAAGATTTCCGTCCGTGGATCAATGAAGACGATGCGCGCAAGAAAGGGCTCTCGCCGGACGAATACGCGGCGCATCAGGCCGATCTGTGGAAGCGGGGCTTGGCGGAATGGGGGCAAAGCGGAGAGCGGATTCAACGGTTGCGCGACGCGGCGGAGGTCGCCATCTACACGCCGGGCAGCAACGCCGGTATGCCGATCTCGATCATGCAATCGTTCGCAGCGCCCGGTGCTGATGTGTTCGATGAGCCTGAACTGCTGCGCGAGCGAATCAACACCACGGTGACGGGCCTGCTGGGGCTGCTCGGCCTCGACGCCGATCCGATCCAGAGCCGCGAACACATTCTCCTGTCCACGATTTTCAATCACTGTTGGAAGAACGAAGAAGACCTTGACCTCGTCTCGTTGATTCACGCCATTCAAACGCCGCCCGTGACAAAAATCGGCGTGCTGGATCTCGAGTCCTTCTTCCCGGCAAAGGACCGGTTCGCCTTGGCGATGAAGCTCAACAACCTATTGGCTGCTCCGGGATTTCAAGTCTGGCTCGAAGGGGAAGCCCTCGACATTCAGTCGTTGCTCTATACGCCGGTCGGCAAGCCCCGCCATGCGATTTTCTCCATCGCGCACTTGAACGATGCCGAACGGATGTTCTTCGTCACGTTGCTGTTGGGACAAGTGATCGGGTGGATGCGCGCGCAATCGGGCACGACGAGCCTGCGCGCCATCTTCTATATGGACGAAATCGTCGGCTACTTCCCGCCGGTGGCCAATCCGCCGTCCAAACAGCCTCTGCTCACGTTGCTCAAACAGGCGCGTGCGTTCGGGCTCGGCGTCGTGCTGGCGACGCAGAATCCCGTCGATCTCGACTACAAAGGTTTAGCCAACACTGGCACCTGGTTCATCGGCCGGCTCCAGACGGAACGGGACAAGGCGCGCGTGCTCGAAGGGTTGGAAGGGACTTCGGCCAGCACAGGAAAGAAATTCGACAAGGGCCGCATGGAGCAGATCCTGGCCGGCCTCGGCAACCGGATTTTTCTGATGCACAATGTGCACGAGGATGAGCCGGTCGTCTTCGAAACCCGCTGGTGTCTCTCCTATTTGCGCGGCCCCCTCACGAGAACGCAGATTAAGACCCTGATGGACCCGCGCAAAAAGGCAACGATGAGGACTGAGGACTCAGGACTGAGGGCCGAGTCAAAAACTTCAGCACTCAGCACTCAGCACTCAGTCCTGAAAGCCAGGCCTATGCTGCCTCCCGACATCCCGCAGTACTTCGTGCCTCTTCGCGGGACGAAGCCCGAGGGAAGCGAGTTGGTCTATGCGCCGATGCTGATGGGATCTGCCCAGGTCCGGTTCGCCGATCCCAAACTCGGCATCGATACCACGGAGTCGGTGACCGTGTTGGTTCCCCTGGCGGATGGGCCGGTGGCGGTGGATTGGGATCAGGCCGTCTTTGTTGATGTGGCCGTCGCGGACCTCGAACAGGCTCCGGTCGCCGGCGCGCAATTTCTTTCGCCGCCTGCCGTTGCCGGTCAAGCCAAACACTATGCTGAGTGGAAGAAGGAGTGTGCCGCGTGGCTGTACCGGACGCGGCAGTTGGTGGTGTTGAGGAGTCCCAGCACGAAGGAAGTGTCCAAACCCGGCGAGCTGGAGCGGGACTTTCGTCTCCGGCTGCAACAGGCCGGACGTGAGCAGCGGGATCAGGCCGTCGAGGCTTTACGAAAGAAGTATGCGCCGAAAATCACCGCACTCCAGGACCGGATCAGACGGGCCGAGCAGATGAAGGCCAAGCAAGAAACAGAAGCCCGCTCCAGCCAGGTGCAGGCGGCGATCACGGTGGGCGCGTCGATCCTTGGCGCTTTTCTGGGGCGCAAGACGATCAGCGCCACGAATATCGGGCGGGCCGCCACGGCGATCCGCGGGGCCGGTCGGGCCATCAAGGAATCGAAAGACGTCGGTGCGGCGGAAGAAAACCTTGCGACCCTTCAACGGCAGTTGGCGGACCTCGAAGCGCAGTTCAAAGCAGAGAGCGAGGCACTCGCCGCCGCCGTCGATCCGTTGAACGAAAAGCTTGAATCCATTCCCATCAAACCTACCAAGGCCAACATCGCCGTGAAGCTCGCGGCCCTCGCCTGGACCCTCCAGTGGCAGGATGCCAGTGGGATTCTGACACCAGCATTCTAGCGTACTTCAGTTTTTCTCATTCCCTGCCGAACAAGAGCTGTCCGGTTGGGGTCAGCCAATGTCCATTCTGATCATCGATGACGATCCATCCCCCCGGGATTCTCTGCGCCGAACCCTTCGGCGGAAGGGATACACGGTTCTGGAAGCCGCCAATGCAGGGAAGGGCTCAAGGTCGTCAAGAGCCATTCGGTCGATATCGTGCTGGTCGATCTCTTCATGCCGAGGAAAGAAGGATTAGAGACCATCGGGGAACGGCACCGATCGTATCCGGGAAGCAACATTATCGCGATATCAGACGTGGGGGAAAAGGGCATAGGAACGTCTTGAACGCGGCGAAGTTGATGGGGCGCGGCGAACCCTCGCGAAACCCTTTACGCGGGAGCAATTGCTTGAGGCGGTGGAGAAGGAACTTGCACAAACCTAACGGGCAGGAGGGAATGATCGCTGCGGTCGCCGCCCTGTTCGTCCTGGCCATGGCCGGTCTCTGGTGGCAAGTGTTCCGCCTCTCTGACGATTCGTCCTGTGGATTGGCGTTGCGGGGGGCTGAGCTGCAACAGGCGGTTCTCCTGCTCGGAATCGTCTGCGTCGCGGGTCTGAGTGGGTTTGTCCTTGCCGTCGCGAGAATGCGACGTGGCACAAAAGTGTTGGAGCATCTCGTCAATGAGCGGACAGCCGAACTTGTGGCGGCCACCCAACGGGCCAATCAAACGGCTCAAGACAAAGCCCAGATTCTGTCCACAGTGAATGCGTTCTTTATCGGAGTCGACGCGTCAGGGAAGGTATGCGAATGGACCAGCCAGGCCGAAAACTTATTCGATCTTCCCCTGCCGGAAGTATTTGGACGAACCTTCCGCGAAGCCTCAATCCGCTGGAATTGGGAGCCCATTCTCGACGCCATCAACCGGTCGATCAGTACGTTATCGACAGTTCATTTGGACAAAGTTCCCATTCGTACACACGAAGATCGGCAACGGTTCCTCAAGCTGACCATTTCACCGCTTTGCAAAGATTCCGGTGTCGAGGCGGTCATTATGGGTGAGGATATCACGGGGCGTCTTGTGCTTGAGCACGATCTGGCCCAAGCGCAAAGGCTGGAATCCATCGGACAATTGGCAGCCGGCATCGCCCATGAGATCAACACGCCTATTCAATTCGTCGGCGACAACGTTCGCTTTCTGTGTCCGACTCCCTCACCGGCCTGCTGGCCGTTCTTGACCGGCATCGGGAACTCCTGATGCCCGCTAAATCCGGGAATTGCTCGCCTGTCCTGATCGAGGCCTGCGAAGCCGAGGCACAACGAGCCGATCTCGACTATGTGACGGAGGAAATCCCTCGCGCCATCGCCCAAACGATGGAGGGCGTCGATCGGGTCGCCAAGATCGTGCGTGCGATGAAAGATTTCGCGCATCCGGGCGGTGACGAGAAGGCCTTCGGGGACCTCAACAAAGCCATCGAAAGCACGGTGACGGTTACCCGTAACGAATGGAAGTACGTCGCTGACCTGAAGACCGATCTGGCTCCTGACCTTCCGCTGGTACCCTGCCTGCTGAGCGAGTTCAACCAGGTGATTATGAACATGATCGTGAACGCCGCCCATGCGATCGGCGATGTGGTGAAGGGGACCGGTAGGAAAGGGGTGATCGCCATCACGTCCCGCCGGGACGGTCAGTTTGCGGAGATCCGCATCGCGGACACGGGGACGGGCATTCCGGAACAGATCCGGCACAAGATCTTCGACCCCTTCTTTACGACCAAGGAAGTGGGCAAGGGGACGGGGCAGGGTCTGGCCATCGCCCGGTCCGTCGTCGTGGACAAGCACCGGGGAAGCATCACGGTCGAGAGTGAAGTCGGTAAGGGGACCACGTTCATCGTCCGTCTGCCGTTGACCGACCCCGGAGAGATGACGGATTTGGAGAGCGCGGCGTGACGCCTCGTGTGCTGTTCGTGGACGACGATCCGAAGTTCCTCGACGGGCTCCGTCGGATGCTCCGCCCCTATCGGAAGGAATGGACCATGATCTTCGTGGGGAGCGCAGCCGAGGCGCTGCGGGAGATGAGCGGATCGACCGTCGATACCCTCGTGACGGATCTTCAGATGGATCGGCAAACCGGATTCGATCTGCTCCGGGCCGTCTCGGCGTCGTCGGGGTTGGGACATGTGCCCGTGATCATTATGACCGGCGCGGCTGAGCGGGATCTGAAACGGCGCGCGTTGGACCTGGGGGCGACCGATCTGTTGAATAAACCCGTCGACTCCGCCGACTTGATAGCCCGCATCAGGAGCGCGCTTAGACTGAAATCCTACCAGGATCAGATTCGCGATCAGAACGAACTCCTCGAACGGAAGGTGCGCGATCGCACCAGGGAGCTGGACGAATCCCGTGTGGATCTGATCTGGCGTCTGGCACGGGTGGCCGAGTTCCGCGATGAGCAGACGGGTCACCACATCATGCGGGTGGGATCGTACTGCAAAGTGCTGGCCGATGCGCTCGGGATGCCGCACGATTTTGCCGAAACGATCTTTCTCACCAGTCCTCTGCACGACATCGGCAAGATCGGCATTCCGGATGCCATTCTGCGGCGCCCCGGAACACTCACGGCTGCCGACTGGAACGTGATGAGAAGGCATTGCGCGATCGGAGCCGAGATCCTGCGCCAGGACATCTGGATGCAGCCGCCGGGCGGCGATCACCCACCTGTCGAGCAGTCGGAAGGGGACGGCGGTCGCCGCAATCCCTTTCTCGAAATGGCATCCGCGATTGCGCTGGCCCATCACGAATGGTGGGACGGAACGGGCTATCCGTGCGGTCTTTCCGGAGAAGCGATCCCTTTGGAAGCCCGCATCGTGGCTGTGGCGGACGTCTACGATGCGCTCAGTTCGGCGAGGCCCTATAAGCCCGCCCTTCCGGAAGACAAGGTCGTTGACATCATGGACAGGCAGGTCCGGACCCACTTCGATCCGGCCGTGTACGAGGCGTTTCGCCGCTCCCGCACGGCGTTTCGGGACATCCTGAGCCGGTTGTCCGAGCCGGTCAAGGCGGCGTAGGACGGGGCCATGCCATGAAGCGGATCCTTTTTGTAGACGACGAGCCGAAGCTCTTGGAGGGGCTGAAACGTTCGTTGCGGACCATGCGGGATGAGTGGAGCATGACGTTCGCCGGCTGCGGCGAGGAAGCGCTGAAGGCGCTCGAACAGGGTTCGTTCGACGTCGTCGTGTCGGATATGCGCATGCCAGGAATGGACGGCGCCCAGTTGCTGAACGAGGTGCAGCGGCGGTATCCGCATATCGTCAGAATTATCCTGTCCGGCCATTCCGACCGGCAGATGATTTTTGACTCGATCAGTGCCACACACCAGTTTCTCTCGAAACCCTGCGAGCCGGAGAAACTCAAAGCGACCATTCAGCGCGCGTGCGCCTTGCGCGAATTGCTGAAAGACGACTCCATCCTGGGGGTGGTGGCGGGCCTGCAGACCATCCCCAGCGTCCCGACTCTTTATACGAGAATCAAGAAAGAGGTGGAGTCCAAATCGACCTCCCTGAAAGTGATCGCCGACATCATCAACCAGGACATGGGGATGACGGCGAAGATTCTCCAGCTCGTAAACTCGGCCTATTTTGGTTTGCGGGGGAATATATCGACGGTGGAGCAGGCCGTGAACTTCCTGGGGCTCGACACGATTCAGGCGCTTGTCCTGACCACCCATGTCTTTTCACAATTCACAACGAGGCGCGCCTCAGCGTTCAATCTTGATCGACTGTGGGAGGCGAACCTGGCAACCGGCGCCCTGGCGCGCGCGATCGCCCGTTCGGAGCAGTGCACGCAACTGGAAATCGATCAGGCCTACACCGCGGGGCTGCTGCATGACGTGGGCATTCTTGTGCTGGCGACGAACGTACCAGACCGCTACGGCGCGGTCCTTGCAAAAGCATCAACCGCGGGAACGCAGGTATCGGATGAGGAACTGTCTGAGTTCGGGACTACCCACGCCGAAGTCGGCGCCTACCTGCTTGGCCTGTGGGGGCTGTGCGATGGGATCGTCGAGGCGGTGACGTATCATCACAGACCGAGAGCCGCCCTCGGCGAGGCCGTCAACACCCTCACGGCGGTGCATGTGGCTAACGTGCTCTATCACCACGAAGTCGGACAGGCTCCTATGGGCTCCGCGCGGCCGCAATTGGACGAGGCTTATTTGGAGAGATTGGGCGTAACCGGACGGCTCGCGGCATGGCGGGAACTTGCCACGACTTTGCAGAGGGAGATCGTGAAATGAACGATGCGATTCTTTGTGTGGACGACGACGCCAACGTGCTGGAAGGGTTTCGCCGGTAACTTCGGAAAGAGTTCCGGTTGGACACGGCGCTGGGGGCGGAGGAAGGACTCAGGACCCTGGAGACAAAGGGCCCCTTCGCCGTCGTGGTGTCCGATCTGCAGATGCCGGGCATGAACGGGATTCAGTTTCTCTCGCGGGTGAGGGAGTTTTCGCCCGATACCGTCCGCATCCTGTTGACCGGCAACGCGGACCTTCAGGCATCGATCGACGCGATCAACCAAGGGCAGATTTTTCGTTTCCTGGCGAAACCCTGTTCCGCCGAGCTGCTTGCGACGGCTCTGCAGGCCGGGCTGACGCAGCATCGGCTGATCACCGCCGAGCGTGAGCTGCTTGAGCAAACGTTGAGCGGCAGCGTGAAGGTGCTCTGCGATATTCTGTCCCTCGTCAACCCGGAAGCGTTCGGACGGTCTTTCCGCATCACGCGCTATGTGGAGGCGCTCGCCGAGCAGTTGCACGTGACGGAGTTGTGGGCAGTCAAGACCGCGGCCATGTTGTCTCAGATCGGGTGCGTCATCCTTCCGGAGACGGTCTTGACGAAAGTCTACAGAGGAGAGCCTCTGAGCCCTGAGGAAACACAATTGTATAACCAGCATCCGTTCGTGGCGGCCGACCTCCTCGCGAAAATCCCCCGTATGAAGCGCGTGGCCGACATCATCAGATTCCAGGATAAGTATTACGACGGCTACGGCATGCCAGGCGACAACCGCCAGGGCAACGAAATCCCGATGGAAGCCAGAATTCTTAAAGTGGCATTGGATTTCGATGCCCTGGAGTCGGCAGGGAAGACGAAAATGCAAGCCTTCGACGAGCTCAAGAAACGAAAGGGCTGGTATGACCTGACGATCCTCGATGCTCTGAAAGACGCCTTCGCCGCCGACATCAAGTATGAAGTCAGGACCGCCGTCGTCGCAGAACTCCAACAGGGTATGGTCCTGGGGGAAGACATCACGTCGGTCAAGGGTATTCTCTTGGCCGCCAATGGTCAGGAAGTCAACGAGTCTATGATCATGCGGCTAAAGAATTTTTCCAAAACCGTCGGGGTCAGAGAGCCGTTTACGGTTCTGGTCACGATCGAATCGCAGGGCACCGTCGCGAAGCCGGCTGATCCAAGGAATGTAGCGTGATGAGTATGATCTATACCCGAAGGGCCACACGAGGCGCGCCAAACCTACCAAGGCCAACATCGCCGTGAAGCTCGCGGCCCTCGCCTGGACCCTCCAGTGGCGAAGGCCGGATGGATCCCTTCTGCCGGCCTGGCCATGATCCGTCCGGTCCATTCCGGCGCCTACTCTATAGGAACAGGACGCAGACAACAGAGGTGTTCACCGCACGAATGACTGTGGCGGAGAGGGCTTCTGGTCAGTGATTCTTGTCTTTCTGCATGATCTTGTCGGTCCAGGCAAGCAGAATGGCGGAGCCGAGAAAGGTGAGGTGGATGAAAATTTTCCACTTGATATGTTCGGGGTTCTCGTTCGCCACGTCCACGAAGGCTTTCAGGAGATGGATGCTGGAGATGCCGATCAGCGAGGCCGCCAGCTTGACCTTGATGGTGCCGGGATCGACGTGGCTCAGCCAATCGGGCCGGTCGGGATGGGTTTCCAAGTCCAGCTTGCTCACGAAGGTGGCATAGCCCCCGATCACGACCATGGTCAGGAGATTCGCCACCATGGTGACGTCGACCAATCCCAACACTCCCAGCATAAACACGGTTTCGTCCATCTGATGAATGTGGATCGCCATTTCCCAGAGTTCGACCAGAAATTTGTAGGCATAGAGCAATTCCGCCACGATGAGGCCGGCGTACAACGGAGCTTGGATCCATCGGCTGGCGAAGACGACGACCTCGAACCAATGCTCCGCGCGCGAAAGCGGCGCGGGAGGAGGAGTCGTTCTGTCTCGCACGTGGGCAATGGAATTGTCAGCCATAACTGTCTTGTTGCCGAAGCCTCTGACGAAGCGGGCCGTATCGTAGTCGGGGGGATTGAAACGTGTCAATCCAGGGGACACAGGCTGGGAGCAACAGCTTAGAGAGGGGCATCCTCCTTCCAGTTCGGTCGGGGGGGAGATCGGCAGAGAGCCAATCTCCTGGTGGTTCAGCGCAACAAACAAGCTGTCATTGAGTCGGTACCCATTGCGAGAGCACCCGTTCAAGATCCTGACGGGTGATCGGTTTGCTGATGAAATCGTTCATGCCGCAGGCCAGACACTGTTGGCGGTCGGCCTCCATCGCGTTGGCGGTCATGGCGATGATGGGCACGCGGCGGGGACTGGTGCGAGCGATCGCATCATTGACGGGCGGTGGAGCGGGGGGATCAGAGGAAAGGGGATTGCTCATGGCTGACGAGGGATTGGCTTCGCGTTCGCGGATGCGTTTGGTGGCTTCGAATCCATCCATCTCGGGCATTTGGCAATCCATGAAAATCAGATCGTAAGAACGGCGGGCCAGCGCCGCTAGCGCCTCATGGCCGTTGCCGGCTACGTCAGCTCGATAGCCCAACTTTTCCAACATCCGCACGGCGACTTTTTGGTTGACGGGATTGTCATCCACCACGAGAAGGCGGGCCGCTGCGCCGGCGCTGGTTTCGGCGACATCATGTCGGGTGATCAGGGGCGGGGCCGAGGAAGGAGCCTCCTCACCAGTGTTGCCGTTGGCGGTGGGTTGCCCCATCACGAGGCGAAGGCAGTCGTACAATTGGGCTTTGCGGATTGGTTTGGTGAGATAGCCGGAAAATCCTGCCTCCTGCGCCAGGCGCGCGTCGCCTCGTCGCCCCAACGAGGTCAGCAGCACCAGCTTTGTGTGGTTCAAGGCTTGATCCATTCGAATGGCCCGGCCGACATCCAGGCCGTTCATATCCGGCATATGGTGGTCGATGATGGCCAGGTCAAAGGGACGTCCGTCCGAGGCGGCTGCGTGCAGGAGCGAGAGTGCTGCGCGACCATTCTCCGCCGTGCCATAGTCCATGCCCCAGGCGGTAGCATGGTATTGAAGGACAGTGCGGTTGGTGGGGTTGTCATCCACAATGCAGAGGCGTAAACCCTGCAGACTCTCCACCGCCGGTTTGGGGGAGGTGGCGTCTGCTGGAACTTTCCCCATCCGAACGGTAAACCAGACTTGGGTCCCAACGCCAGGAAAAGAAAGGACCCCAATCTCGCCGTCCATCAGTTCGACGAGCCGTTTGCAGATAGTCAGTCCAAGTCCTGTGCCTCCGTATTTACGAGTGGTGGACGCATCCGCTTGCGTGAATGCTTGAAACAGTTTGGCTTTCGCCTCTTCCGTCAAGCCAATGCCGGTGTCGATCACTTCCAATCTCAGGCGCACCGTGTCGTGGTGTTCCTCAATCGGGAGCACCTGTACCAAGACTTCACCTTTCTCGGTAAACTTGATCGCATTGCCGACGAGATTCATGAGGATTTGGCGCAATCGTCCTGGATCGCCTTTCACCCACGTTGGAACGCCCGAGTCGATTAAAACGGCCAGCTCCAGCCCTTTTTTGTATGCCAGGGGTGCCAGCAACTCCAACGTATCCTCGATGGTGACGCGCAGGTCAAAGGGAATCCTTTCGAGCGTGAGCTTGCCCGCTTCGATTTTGGAGAAGTCCAAAATGTCGTTGATGATCGTAAGAAGGGCATTGGCAGAGGTGCGCAGTGTATTGACATAGTCACGCTGCTCATTGGTCAGGTTGGTCTCCAACAGCAAGTCGGTCATGCCGATAACGCCGTTCATCGGCGTGCGGATTTCGTGACTCATCGTCGCGAGAAACTCCGCCTTGGCCCGAGCTCCCGCTTCAGCTTGCTGCTTGGCGATCAGAATATCCTGCTCCATCTGTTTGCGAGCGGTGATCTCGGTCATCGTTCCCATCATCTCAAGAGGCTTCCCATCATGAGCCTTTTTCGTGATACGTCCCCGGATGTAGAACCACCTCCATGCTCCGGACCGATGCCGGATACGATGTTCAATGGCAAATTCTGCAGTCTGGCCGGCCAGATGCTGACGGAGGGCTTGTTCGACGTCGGCGAGATCGTCCGGGTGAATCCGCGTTTTCCAGTCCGATATATTGTTCAGCGGAATTTCTTGATCGCTCAGGCCCAGCAGTTCGATCCACCGCGGGCTATAGTACGCACGCTGGTTGACCAAGTCCCAGTGCCAAAAGCCGTCTGTGGCGATGGTCAGTGTGAGACGGAGTCGTTCTTCATTGGCCATGCGTGCCAGTTCCGTGTGTTTGCGCTCGGTAATGTTCTGAATCTGGGAAAAGAAAAAGTGCGGCGTCCCGTCGGGCTTTCTGATCAGAGTGACGTTCAGGAGCGCCCATACCACCCCCCCGCTCTTGTGGAGATAGCGTTTTTCCATTTCGTAACCCGGGATCTCTCCGCGCAATGTGCGTTCGACCAGGGCGAGATCCGCTGCCAGGTCAGCCGGGCAGGTGACAGCTTGAAACGTCGTGCTGGTCAACTCCTCCTTCGAGTACCCTAGGATGTTGCATAGGGCCCGATTGACGGACAGCCATCGCCCCTCGATTGAGACGAGCGCCATGCCGATGGCGGCCTCTTCGAACGCGGTCCCGAAGGCGATATCGGACGAGAGCACGGGCATAGATAGAATAGATAGAAGCAGAGGGTGGCTTGTCGGGTCGGCGAGAGGGCGGCTCCCGTCGGGTGGAGACGCCACGACTCACCCGTCGGATCAGCGTCAGCCCCACGCCGATGTCGGTTACTCGAATGTATAATCGGTCATATTATCGGTTGAAGCGACGAAACCTTGAGCGGAAGAGAAGGCGAGAGAGCCGCCCGACCCCTTGAAACTAGCCGCGTAAAAGGCGGCAAGCTGCGACCGCCGCCCGACCTGGAGCTTTGTGCAGAGCTTAGCCAGATAATTCTTCACGGTCTTTTCGCTCAGGTTGAGGGCCGTGGCGATTTCTCTGTTGGTCAGACCCTCCGCAATCAACGGCAACAGTCGTTGCTCTTGAGGAGAAAGCAGCGGACGTTTGATCCGTTTTGCCGAGGAGTGGCGAGTCAGAGGCCATGGTTGCGAGTGATCGACTAAGCGTGGATCGATCCAGGTGTGGCCAGCCGCGGTAGTTCGAATGGCGCGAACGAGTCCTTGAGAGGAGATATCTTTGAGTACATAGCCATGGGCACCGGAGAGGATCGCCTCCGTAACCGTATGGCTGTCCGCGAAGCTCGTCAGAAACAAGACCTTGGTGCTCGGCGAATTGGAAAGAATGGTGCGCGCCGCGTCGATACCGCTGCCATCCGGCAAGCGAATGTCGAGAAGAGCAAGATCCGGCTGGAGGCGCAGGCACAGGTTCATCGCCTCTCGCATTGAAGCCGTTTGCCCGGCGATGGTGATGCCGGGTGTGAGGTTGAGCACCGCGCGAAGGCCGATGCGCACGACTTCGTGATCATCGACGATCACGTCCCTAATCGGTTTGGGCTTCGTCGTTTTTGTTATGGTCATGATGGATCCTGTACCGGCACGTCACCGATGAC
>JANDJJ010000064.1 GCA_024330945.1 Nitrospira sp.
ATTTCGACATTTCATTCAATCAACGCACCTTCGCTCCCCGCGCCAGAGTCATCGCCGCTCAAGCCGGCATTACCGCCCTCCGATATGGTCTGAAGTCAGAACGGTCTATCAGTTCTACAGTCAGCACACCAAAACCTTCACCACAGACCAGCATTCATTGTATGTCAATCCACGATGGAATAATTTCATCGACATGCTGGACTTTCCTAAGGACAAGCCGATTCATCGACTGATTCGGCATATCCTCTTCGGCCCGCTTGAGGATCGAGCGGTTCCTTACGTCGGAGCGCTGATCGGAGGAACGCTGCCTGGCAGAGGCGAGTGGTCTCCCGGCTATCTCTATGGAGGCCAAATCGGCGTCCGCTTTCCGGTGGCGAAAGGGTTTTCGGTGGATATGGGGCTCCAATATTCGCGGTTTGAAATCGACTTCCAAAGCAATTCCAATTTGACGGAACAATGGCTCTTCACGATCGGCGTCAGATTCTGACCGGTATGACCGCCAACGATTTATCTTTATCCGACGGCACTCGATTCACTCATAGCCATCGCAACGCCGACGATGGCCGCCGCCCCCTCGGAATCCGATGCCGGCTCCTCCTTCTCATGACGCTCGTCGGTCTCTTGCCGGGGTGCGGATTGGTCTTCGATGCGATCGAGTTGGTACATCCGATAATCGGCGACGAGCTGTCGACCATCTGTTCGCGCGGACGCCTGCACGTGGGCATCTCCGTCGAACCCTTTCGTCCCTTCGTGTTTCCGGCGGTCTATACCGACGAAGGAATTCGAGTCACCGGCCTCGACGTCGAACTGATCCGAGAAGTCTCGCAAGCCTTGAGCGATCACTGCGGGGGACGGCAGCCCATCGTGCCGACATTGCACCTGACTCGCTTCCGCGATCTTCTGATCGAACTCAACGAGGGACATCTCGATCTCTTCGTTTCCTCGTTCAGCGGGAACGTCCCTGGTTCACACCCCGGCGGGTTATGGACCTCCATTCCCTATTTTCACGAGGGCGGGATCGGCGTGATCGTCCGACGTCCCGATGTCGAGGAAAAAATCCTTTCGGCGTTTCGCGACCAGACCGGACAAGTCGATACCCTGGCGGCCATGCGGGAAGGCTTGTCCGGGCTGACCGTTGCGGTGCAAAACAGAAGAACCGCCCATTTTTACGCGGAGGCCAATCTGCCTCGCACCAAACTCGTGGTGTGCGATTCGCTTCCGGCGGCGGTGGAGACGAAGGACCCGCCGATCGACGTCATTTTGGCCGATTATCCCATTCTCCAGTACGTAACCAAGCGCGTCTGGCCGGACTGGCGTTTGCTTGATCGACCGGACAGCTCACCGTTGATTCTCACGCGGGAATATTTCTCGATCGTCACGAGTGAGGAAAAACGACGGCTCCAGTGGCTCCTCAACAACTTGCTGTATCGTCTGGAAGAAACAGGCCGCCTGGCGCAGATGCGAAGACGCTGGCTCCAAGAGGACTACGCGCCGACCCGCCGGGCAACCGTCGAGGGTCTGCCGCTTGAAGTCTCGAAAGTGCCGGGCCACTACAACCAGGGCCAATGCCGCATGGCGGGCAAGTGATGAGATGGATGAGGTACAATGCCGCTATGAAACGGCTCGTCTGCTTGCTCATTTCGCTGAGCGTCGCGCTCGCGTCGCCCTTCCCAGGTGAAGCGCGGACGCAACAAGAGGAGAGCGAGCTCACCGCCCGCTATCTCACCATCCTTCTGAACGTGGGGCGGCTCGTGGTGGAACGCCATCAACCGTTGATCAACGATCCCGAAAAGAGCGAGAAGGGATTCACCTCCGAGTCGTTTGAGCGGGAAGTCGTCGACGAGTTTTTTCAACAAACCGGGATCGATCTCAAGCACCTTCCGCCTCACCTTCCCGCTCCAGCCAAAGAACTGCTGCCGATCTTGTTGGAATCGGGGAAGCACGTGGTGGCCGACGCCCAACTCGTCATCAATCAACGAGGCATCGGCTATAAAAATTTCATCCCCGCCACGTTCGGCAGCCAGACATCACGCAAGTTTTCAAGCCGCTCGCGGGTCACGCTCAAACAAACGACGCTCAATCCGCGCAATCCCAAAAATGCTCCGGACGCCTACGAAGAGCAGGTGTTGAAGCGTTTGGCGGCGCTACCGGCTTCTCACGATCCCATCGCGGAATGGGTCGATGAGGGAAGGACTCTTCGGATGATGACGCCGATTTATTACTCGGCAGATTGCCTGACGTGTCATGGAAGCCCGGCCGGAATCTTGGATGTGTCGGGCTATCCTCGTGAAGGCGCCCGTGAAGGGGATCTTGCCGGCGCCATCAGCGTCCAAATTCCGGCCTCGACGCCATGAGCGTTCACCGACCGGTGGCCGGCTCTTGCCTTTCGCCCTCCTTCCACTCACAGAGATGAGCTCACCCATAAACTCAGGGCTCGAAAATATGTCGCCTGACCTTTGCCCTCATACAGGAAAGCAGGAAGGCAAAATGGTAAAATGCCCATCTTCTTAGACAAAGCGCCTCGCGAGGTTAAACGACACGACTCCAAGTTCGACAGTTGATTTGGCCGAAAAAGAAATCTGCCGGCGCAGTCTCTCTCGTCTGTGCCGTCTCTGTTGACAGGAAGAAAGGTACCGTTATGGGAGAAGTCTTTGCAACGTTGGCGGTGGCCGGCTATGTCGTCGCCGTGGCAATTGGAATCGGGTATTTCGTCATCCTGCTTTACCGAGATTAAGGCGGTCGACCGCCGGAGCTGAGGCATGGCAGCTCCGGCTCAACCACCTTTCATGTCACTCGCCGTCACTGTTTCGATTGGCTCAGAAACCGGCGGTCAGCACTCCGAACAGCAGCACACCGACCCAAAACGTTCCAAGAAGAACCATGCTCGTGGTATCGGCAAGTCTGTCCATTACCGCTCACCTCCTTCTTCCATGGGATCGATCATAAACCGATAAGAAGTTCGTTGCGGCGGAGGCGGGAAGACCGTGCGACGAGCAGAAACAAAAACTGCGATAGACGACGGCCGGCCGACAGTGGGCCTTTCACCAGATCCATCCTCCAGCCTGTCAGTCGGAACAACCGATAACACCGAAATAGTCGGAGTCAAGAGGGAACAGAACGAGCGTCAAGGAAGCCTTGATCTCCCCGACGCCGGAATTATCTGTGTCACCGTGATTCAGGTCAGTCGGCCGTTTGTGCAATCCGGTCGACTCAAGCAAAGCAAGCCACCCAAGCGGTTGCGAAGGACATAAACCGGAAAGCCGGGACAACGGACATCGGGAGCGGCATTGGCTTTTGTCGGTATCATCGGTATCAATCGAGGGCAACAGGGACCGTGCGGCGAGAGGGATGGGCGCGATAGCGAACCGGCGCCGTCGCGATCAACAAAAACGATGCAATTCTCCTGTCTTGAAAAAAACCGGCTTTAAGAAAAGGAGGACAACGATGGCCCTGATGACGAAACTAAAAGAACTGATCCCTTGGAAACGCAAACCGGTCGAGACGCATGAGGTCCTTTCGCTGCGCGACGACATCAATCGACTGTTCGATCGTTTTTTGACGTCGCCGTTCGACGCAAGCTGGCCCCGCCTCGCGGGCGGCGGTTCCGAAATTGAAATGGAGGAAACCGATGAAGGAGTGATCCTTCGCGTTGATGTCCCAGGACTTGATCCGAAACACCTGGACGTCAAGATCAGAAACGGCTCGCTTCACGTGGCCTACGAGGACGAACGAGAATGGCGTGAGAAAGACGGAGCAGGCTTCGGCCGTCGCTATGCGGCGTTTCACCGAACCGTCGGATTGCCCGACGGACTGGATGCCTCGAAAGCGGAGGCCTCGTGCAAGCACGGCGTGTTGACCGTTCGTATCCCCTGGACGCCGGCGGCCAGGGATCGCGCCCGCACGATCGTGGTCTCCGTCGAGTGAATATCGGCCCCACCGAAAGAAGGAGTCATAAACAAAAACAAACGGCCTTCGATCTGTGACCGAAGGCCGTTTGGTCTCCTGGTCGAAAGTCCTGCCGTCAGCCGCCCAAGGTATCCAAGGTCTCTTTCAAACTCTTCCGAATACAGGTGAAAATCGGCGTGTCCCGCAACGTATAGCGCGACCCCTCCGTCTCCCGCAACGCCATCACCAAATCCACAAAATCCTCGGGCTTGTCACTCTCAAACGCCACCACCCACTCCTGATCGTCCAATCCAAACGAATACGTCGTGTTCAACTTCACCGACGGAAACCGATGCCCCACCTCAATGTGCTCGTCCATCATCCCCTGTCGCGCGGCCTTCGTGAGCAAAAACCACTCCCGCGTCTTCACAAACGGATACACAAAAATATACCGGCTCTTGCCCGGCACCACCGTCAACCGTTTCCCCTCCTGTCCTTCATGGCTGTGATGATCGATGTAGACCGACCGCTTCGTCATCGCCAAATACGAATACGGCGTCGTCAGATATTTCCCCAGGCCGGACGCCAGCAGCTTGGCGCTCATATCTTGGAACAGATCCAATTGATAACTGATCCGCCACAACATGAAGTCGCAGTCCCCCCGAATCCCCACCGCCGAATACGGCACCACCAGCACCTGCCCCGTGTACTCCTCCACCGCCCGGAGAAACTCCTGCTTGCCCCGCGCCCGCTCCTCCTCCGGCAACCGCCGCCACGCTGGATCCACCTTGTAAAACGCAAAATTCACATACTGCCGTCGCTGGGGTGTCGTTGATTGTGGAGCATCTTGATTAGCCATGGGAACTCCTGTGCATCACAAAAATTTGTTGATTTATTGAGTGAACGTCGCCACCGACATCCTGCACCGACGAGGTTCTTAACACTTCGTCGTTGCCTTGTCAACGGGCCATAGACCATGGGCATGGGATGAAGCGGCGTACCGCCTGCGCTCATCGCTGATTTGCGGCGACGGAATTGGACTCTTTCGCCGACGTGAGTATAATGCCAGTTCAGCATCATGGCTCACAAGGCACAAGCACGCAACTCTCACTGACACGCCTATGTCGCGCACGCGCAAACAAGTGCTGACGATCGCGGGATCGGACTCGGGCGGAGGAGCCGGGATTCAAGCCGACATCAAGGCCCTGTCCGCCAACGGCGTCTTTGCGATGTCGGTGATTACGGCCGTAACGGCTCAAAACACCGAAGAGGTCACGGACGTCTTCGAGCTGCCGCCCGCGGTCGTCGCCGCCCAGATCGACGCGGTCTTCGACGATTTCGACGTCGCCGCCGTCAAAACGGGCATGATCGGCTCGGCGGCAACCGTCGAAGTGATCGCTTCAATGTTGAAGCCGCAACACGTTGTCAACCTCGTGGTCGATCCCGTGATGGTTTCCCAAAGCGGCCACCCCCTCCTCAAACCGGACGCCATCGACGCACTGCGGATGCACCTATTCCCCCTGGCCCTGGTGGTGACACCCAACGTGCAGGAGGCGCAGCAACTTTCCGGGATCGAGATCGCATCGTTGGCGGACGCGAGGCGGGCGGCAAAGATCATCGCGGGTTTTGGGTGCCGCTACGTCTTGATCAAAGGCGGGCACCTGTCAACCGATCGCGCCACCGATTTGTTGTACGACGGTCGATTTTTCAACGTCTTCAAAGGAGAGGCGATCGACACCCCGCATACCCACGGCACCGGCTGCACGTTCGCGTCGGCCATTGCCGCCCACCTGGCGCTTGGCAAGCCGATCGTCGATGCCGTTCACGCCGCCAAGGCCTACGTGACGGAAGCCATCCGTCATGGTCTCGCCATCGGCCACGGACACGGCCCGACCGATCATTTTTATTTCCTCGACTGACCGATTGAAGAGACGCCCCATGGTCCGCCGCTACGATTCTTCAATCGTATTGCTCCTCGCCGGATTCGGATGGCTCACGCTCGCTTCGTTTATCGGACTGGGCGCGTTGATCGGCTTGATCCTCGGCACTCCCATGCCGCCATGGGTTCGACCGGCCCACGTCCACGCCGCGTTGGTCGGCGGCGTCTTACAGATGGTACTCGGCAGCTTTCTTGCCATGGTCTCATCGCCGACCGCGGGTCGCCTCTCTTCGCATCAAACCCACCCCTTGACGCTGCTGGCAATGAACGGAGGCACGGCCGCGATGCTGGTCGGATTCTGGCTGCGCCACTCCCCGGTCGTCGGCACCGCCGGGTTCCTCGTGGCCGGCGCGTCGCTGTGGATCGTCCGAGTCCTGTGGACGCAGTCCAAACACGCCCCTTCCGCGAATCCAGGTCGGCCCTATTACACCGTTTCCTTCCTTGCCCTCTTGGGCAGTCTCGTTTGCGCCGGGGCGTTATCCCTCTCCGGCTTCGACCGGTTTAACGGCTACGCGAGACTTGCCCACATTCATCTCGGAGTGCTCGGTTTTGTCGTCCTGATCATCGTCGGTGCGATGCACGACCTCTTGCCTCGGATCCTGCACGTTCCCCTTGCCAGCCCCGGCCTCTCCCGTGTCGTGTTGGGTGGGATGCCACTGGGCGTGGCCGGCCTTATCGGCGGGTTCCTGAACAGCTCCGTGCCGATTGAGCTGGCAACCGGCGGGTTGCTGCTCGTCACCGGCGGACTCTACGCGCTGAACCAAGTTAGGACATGGCTCGCCTCGCCCCATCGCAACCATGCCACCTCCGACCATTTTTTGATTGGTACTTTCTTTCTCTTGTTGACGATCATTCTGGGAGTCTTGGTGGGGATCAACAGCCTGTCCACCCCGCCGGTGATGCCCATTGGCACCTTGCACGTCGTGGCCTACACCCACATGACATTCATCGGATTTATCGTGAACACGGCCATGGGGTTCTTGTGCCATCAGATTCCGGTCCTCCTGGCCGCAAGCCGTGTATCGAGCAACAAAAAACGCGCCCCCTATCAGCAACGGTTGACCACCATCATGGACCGGTGGCGCGCCGTCCAAATCGGCTCGCTGAATCTGGGGGCTATGGGGCTGGCCGTCGCCGCCGCCCTCACGTGGAATGTCCCGCTCAGCTCGACATCCGTCCGCGTGGTCATGTGGATATCCGCCGGGCTGCTCCTCGCGAGCTTTGCCCTCTTTCTGGTCAAACTAGCCACGGCCTGGGGAACGACCCCCGACGAACCAGCCCACACTTCTTCCTGATCACCACGAGAAACTCTGCTACAATCGCCGCATGGAAGAGCGATGTTTGTTCTACGACCGGCACGGCCATGCCGTCGCCTCGCTCCTGTCCGCACCAGATGGAGGATCGGACCGTATCGCGGTGTTATGCCACGGATTTCTCTCTTCCAAAACCAGCACGACCAACAAGACACTCACCCGTATCCTGAACGAACGGGGAATCGCGACATTTTGCTTTGACTTCTTCGGACACGGCGAAAGTGAAGGTCCCTTTGAGTTGATCACAAATACCGTGGCGGTGGATCAAACGATGGCCGCGTTGGATCTTGTCCGCCGGAACGGTTACCGAAAGATCGGCCTGATGGGGTCCAGCTTCGGAGGACTGGTCTCGATTTTGACCACCGCGCAACGAACCGACCTAGCCTGCCTCGCGTTGAAATGTCCCGTCGTCGATTTCGCGGAAGAACTACGGTTGGAGTTCGGCGACGAGGAAATGGCCCGTTGGAAAGCCACCGGCACGGTACCCGATATTCTGGGCGGTCCGGACCGTGTTCCTCTGCGCTATGCCTTCTATGAAGACTGTCTCCGCTCCATTGCATATGAGCCGGCGTCTGTCATCACCGCGCCCACGATCATCGTACAGGGCGATCGGGACGAGCACGTTCCCCTGCACCAAAGCCGGAAACTGTACGAGCGTCTTGGAGGAAAGAAACGGTTGGAAATGATCGCAGGAGCGAATCACCAATTCACGAAAGCCGAAGACTTCAAACGGATGACCGCCCTCATCGCCGACTGGCTGACGGAGCACCTCACCGCTGATTGACCGGCTGGCGCTTCACGCCGATTACAAGACGATGCCGCCGACCACCCAATGGCGATCGTCTGGCACATCGAGCAACAGCCTCGTCAGATTCATGCGGGCCAGTTGCGAGGCGACCTCATCCTCGGTGAAAGAAGCCAACAGCGAACGGTAAAAATCCCGTCGGAGAATCTCCGGCGCGCCGGGCGCATAGCGATCGACGATGGCCTGGGCTGCCTCCGGTGATTCCGGCCGCAGAAGATCCATCACGAGCACCGGCGCACCGGGTTTCACGAGGAAGCGGAGCTTCTGCCAAAACTGAAGAGGATTGGGCAGATGGTGCAACAAGCTGTTGGAGATGACCGCGTCGGCCTGGTGATCTCCCGGCACATCCTGAAACCGTTGGCATCGAATGATGATGCGGTCCGACAATGCGGCGGCGGCCACAGCTCGCTCGGCCAATTCGACCATTGGACGCGACGCGTCGATGCCGACCACCTGACACGCCGGAAACGCCCGCGCAAACCGGATCGGAATGTCGCCTGGTCCGCACCCCAGGTCAAAGACCTGTCCTTTCGAAAAGTCCTGAAAATAGTCCCGAAAGCGATCGACGAACCCTTGATTCTCAGCCGAGAAATCGGCCGCCGCATAAGCCTCCGTTTGCGCGGGATCGTCCATTACCTCTGGTTCCAGTTGACGGGTCATCATCGTTTATCTTTCATGGTTTCTCCCCACGCCTCCCATTCCAACCCGACGCTCTCGACGCGACAGTGCGACTGCGGCTGAGCACCGACTTGCTCCGTATGGTCCGGTTCGGCCGTCAGCCATTCACCGCGTTCACCGGTCTTGTCTTGGTCGAGAAGCGCCGGCAACCGTTCCTTTGTAAATCCCAGTCAAACAAAAGGCAGACGACCGTGAACGAACAGGATCTCGTCGACGCCGTGGCCAAATCCGCCGACCTTTCCAAAACCGCCGCCCCCTACACGGTCCATGGAGCGTTGCACGCCATGACCGCCAGCCTCAAAAAGACGCAACCGGTATCTCTGATCGGATGCGGCACGTTCAAAGTCACCACCCATGCCGCCGCACCGGACGCAACCCGCAAACCGGCAAGACGATCAAGATCACAGCCCCCACGCTTCCCCGATTCAAACCGGGCAAAGCCTTGAAAGATGCAGTCCGGTCACGGAGCGACCGAGTGGCCTCGTGCGAGCCCCTCTCCCGCGAGGCCCTATTTCATCCCCCTGCCCGATCAATGGCGATGAGGTCCCCAGGTCGAACGATCCCTTCCCGCAAGACTCTCGCATAGACCCGACTCCAGCCGGGATTGCTCGTTTGTGAAATTCTCGACCAGTCTCCATCTCGGAACCAGCGTCTATTTTTATGACAAGGACCGGCGTACGACGTCACCTCGATCAGCAGATCCGGCCCAACCGACAGGCGAAGACCAGGTCTGACAAGATTCCAATCCAATCCAGCCAACGTCAAATTTTCTCCGCAGGAGCCGGCGTCGATCGAATGGCCTTCGTCCTGAAGCCGTTCGATCAATTCGAGCGAATAGAGACACAGCGCACGATCCGGCCCGCCGTGAAACTTGAGATTCTCTTGCCGGTCTCCCTCCAGGCCCGAGATCAGGACCATGGCCTCCCACACCGGCCGTTTAGGAACCCCTCCGTCCGAAACGTTGATCTGATGCACGTGTGGATAGTCGGGACGATTCCCTCTCATATCCGCTATGTCCCTTCGCAAGACTGGACGTGGACGAATGCCATGGCCAGCCACCCGTCCGCTTCCCGTTTCCCGCCGGGATAGAGCCCCGCCCGTCCAAATACCTCCACCACCTCCCTCTCTTGCTCGGAAAGCAGGCCCGAGACCAACAGCCGGTTTGATGAGCGGCAAGCCAGTTCCTCCGCGAGATCGCTCAGAGTCTGCTGGTCAAGATTGGCCACCACCAGTTGGAACGACTGCGAGGGATCAAGATCCTGCATCTCTCCGCACTGAAAGACCAACTCGGATCCAAACCCGTTGACACACGCCGCTTCCCTTGCACACTCGATGGCCACAGGATCATGATCGATCCCCACAGCCCGCGCGGCGCCGAGCCGAAGCGCCGCCATCGCCAGGATGCCGCTTCCGGTCCCGACGTCCAGCAGGGTTTCCCCGCCCTGCACGACGTCTTCGAGCCACTCGAGCAACAGACGCGTCGTCGCGTGATGGCCCGTGCCGAAGGCCTGTTTGGGATCCAGAACGATTTCAATCTGGTGCGGCTCAAGATGGACCGATTCCCAACTGGGCCTGATCACCAGACGCCGCCCGACGTGCAACGGCTTGACCGATTCGGCCCAGAGGCGATTCCAATCTTGATGAGCCAGTCGGTTCACGGAGAGATCCGGCACCCCAGTTCCGGCCAGTTGCCGGCAGAGGTCTCTGATTCGGTGGAGCCGATCGGGAGACCAATGATCGCTTGGCCAATAGAGATGGATGGTCTCGCCATCTTGCCAGGCTCCCTGTACATGCGGATCGTCCAACAACCCAAGCATTTCGCCCGCATCCAGCAAGGAATGGATCTGCACCTCTATCCAATCGAGTGTCCGCTCAGACATCATTGACGCCGCCACCCCCGTCCAGTATGGTCACGACTTGATGGATCAGTATCTACCAAGTAACCGTTCGCGCGCCGCGCAACTCGATCGTCTTCTTGGTCGGATCGATCGCTTGATCGAGCGTGGTACGGCCGCCAGCGACAGGATCACCACGTGGCGTTTGGTGATTTTTGTGACCGGTTTGGTCTGCATCATCACCCTCTATCGATCAGCCTGGTACCACATGGGAAACGTCGCGCTGGCCCTGTTTGTCGGCCTGTTCCTTGTCGTGGCGGCGTATCATAACAAACTGGAGGGAGCGATTCAGCGACTCAAGCGATGGAAACAGATCAAGGCAACCCATCTCGCGAGGCTCAAGTTGGATTGGCCCGCCATCCCCACGCACCAATGGGAGGTGCCGCCAGACCATCTCTACGCCAAGGATCTTGACCTCGCCGGCCCCCATTCATTGCTGCACCTGCTTGACACCACCATATCCGACCACGGCCGTGCTCGATTGACTTCGTGGCTGTTCGACCAGCCCCCCCTCCTCGAAACCTGGAGCAAACGACAACAATTGGTTCAAGAACTGACACGCCGCCCGCTCTTCCGCGATCGCCTGACTCTTTTTGCTCAACTCACCGGTGAGGAAGAGATCAACGGCCGCCGTCTGGAAGCGGCGCTGTTGCATCCGATAGGGTTTCCCCGGTTGAACGTGATCCTTGCCGTGCAGGCCGGCCTGGCCTGTAGCACTATTCTGCTCGGCGCCGGCGCCTTATTCGGCTGGATCCCCGGTTACTGGATGTTTTCGTTCGGCGCCTATGTCGCGATCTACTTTCTGACCGATCAGGGAGAGGAGCTGCTGGAACATGCGGTGGGCCTGCACCACGAGATGGAACGATTGGGAACGGTCCTCTGCTATCTGGAGCGGCAGGCTCGTTCAGCGCGCTCGGCATTGAGCGAGGTCTGTGCGCCGCTCATCGACGGTGCCACAGCCCCCTCTCTCCATGTGAAACAGATCGCCAGAACTCTGCATGCCATCAGCGTCAAAGCCAATCCCCTCGTCCATCTGTTTCTCAATGCCCTCTGTCCTTGGGACCTCTGGTTCGCCCGACGACTGTTATTGATTCAAACGGCCGTTCGCAATGACCTGCCTGTTTGGCTTGATCGTCTGGCCGAAGTCGAGGCGGCCTGCGCCCTTGCGAATTTTTCCCACCTTCACCAGGATTATGCCTGGCCGACGTTGATTCAGCCGGACACCGCCCTCCCTGCAACCATGGCCTCGATCACCGCCGAACGACTGGGCCATCCGCTGTTGCCCGCGAGCACTCGCGTGGCCAATGACATTCGACTGGAAGGACTCGGCTCAATCCATCTGATCACCGGCTCAAACATGTCGGGCAAGAGCACCTTTCTGCGCACCGTCGGGATCAATGTCTGCCTCGCCCAAGCTGGCGCTCCGGTGTGCGCCTCCGATTTTCGCTGGACGTGGAGCCGCGTAGCCTGTTGCATTCGCATCAACGATTCGCTGGAGGCCGGCCTGTCGTTTTTCTATGCGGAGGTCAAGCGGCTCAAAGCGATTTTGGAGTTGACACACGTCCGGTCGGAGCCACCGGTGCTGTTTTTGATCGACGAGATTTTTCGGGGCACCAACAATCGGGAACGACTGATCGGTAGCCGGGCCTACATCACCGCTCTTTCACAGGGCCACGGCTTTGGTTTCGTGAGCACGCACGATCTGGAACTGACCGATCTCGAAAAAGACATTTCCTTCCTGACGAACCTCCACTTCCAAGAAACCGTTTCGGCCGGCGCCTTGCAATTCGACTATCGCCTTCGCCCCGGTCCTTGTCCCACCACCAACGCCCTCCGCATCATGCAATTGGAAGGATTGCCGATTTCCGATCGAACGCAAGACAACCACGGCCAACACCCCGCATGACCAGGAACCGCCATGACATCGGCTCGACTAGGTGACACAGAAGCTTGTCCGTTCTTCCCGCGATGCGATCGTCAACCTCGACAACTCCTGGTGCACCGGATTGTCAGGATTCCGGTGCTGGTCCTGCTGCTCCTGCAAACGGGCTGCGGCGCCGCACAATTCGCCACCTGCGCACCGCACGTGAACGAAACGGGCACGCCTCAACGAACATGGAGCGAATGTTTCACTGATCCACTGTCCTATGAAGGAACTACCCATTCGGTCTATTGCCTTCATGAAGACCCATCGAAGCCGCCGGTGATTTTGCTCCATGAAATGACGGGGCTGACTGCCGGCACCCTCGCCTACGCGGAAGAGCTGGCTAATGATTTCACGGTCTACGTGCCCTTGCTGTTCGGTAAGAAGGGCACTTTCTCTCCGGCAAGCGGGCTACGAGCCTACTGGTTCGGCGGGATGCTCGACCACTTTCCTTATGGCGAATGGGGAATGCCCCCTCACGGCAGTCCCGTCATCGTCAGATGGCTTCGAGGCCTGGTCAGAGAAGTCGGCACACGACACAACGGGCAGCCGATTGGGATCATCGGCAACTGCAT
>JANDJJ010000065.1 GCA_024330945.1 Nitrospira sp.
ATACGGAAACTCCGCCTGTGGGTACCGATACAGATATTTCATGTACGAGTGAGTCGGCGTGGAATCCAGGTAGAAATAATATTCTTTGACGTCCTCGCCCTGATTGCCTTCATTGCCGGTCAAGCCAAACAAGCGCTCTTTGAGAATCGGATCGCGCCCATTCCACAAAGCTATAGCAAAGCAAATGTATTGATGGCGATCCGAAATCCCCGCCAGCCCGTCCTCGTTCCAGCGATAGGCTCTGGATCGGGCGTGGTCGTGCGGAAACGATTCCCAGGCGGTGCCGTCCGGGCTGTAGTCCTCCCGCACAGTTCCCCAGGCCCGTTCACTCAGGTAAGGCCCCCACCGTTTCCAATGAACTTTGCGACGGGCATCCTCTTCCAGACGCAGACATTCGGTCGGTTGCGGGAGGGTGGAAGACTGCGGACGTTCAGAAGCCCCGGCCATAAGACACGCTCCTCCACGAGAAACTGCACGGCTGTTTCATGACGAGGCCGCCTTCATGCGGCATCCGGCCGCTGCGGTCGGCTTCTGAACCATCGGCCGACCTTCGGCATCAAATCACTTCGATGACGTGCAAAGAGACGGCACGACGCATCTCGCGCCGATCGCGAGTCATTGTCGGCAATTTTTTATGGCAATCAAGAGGAACGTCACGAAAGAACGGCGTCCCTCACCTGTCGAATGTGAGGAGACGGCCCCAAGAAGATGAACGACACTGTACCGTAATCGGCTAACTCCAGATGACCCGTTCTTGATTCAGCAGGTAGTCGATGACTTCGATGCTGTCGCGCATCTGAAGTTGGGCCTGTTTGGACAGGGGGATCACGGCCCCCACCAGTTTGCCGGATTCAATTTCACTCAACGGAGGAAGATCCGCGCCCGGGCACTTTTCGAGATCGCTGCGAAAACTTGCCAAGGGAAACCTCCTGGTTGATTCCTTATCGGCTTGCCGAACGGATACTTAAGCCTTCCATTCGGTGCGGAACCCGAGCGCACCCGTGAAAAACATAGCACATGACCATTGATGGGGGGAGAAAAATCCATCGCGTTGCATCGGTCGATCAGTGCCGCTGCAAGACCGAAGATGAGACGGGAGGAAGAGCGCCAAGATATGAAAAGCCACCTCGGTCGAGAAGAGTCGTATCGGGAAGCAGTCGATAGTCGTCATGGTCGGTGTCCACGAACCGTGGATCGGCGATGATATCGGATTCGGGTTGCAAGTCCGGAGCAGGCTCGCCTGGAAGGCCGGCTTTCATATAATTTCTTTCCTGATTAAACAGAGCATTGAACGACATCGTCGTTCGACTGGACGGATGGACGAGAAAGCCTGTTTTATTGAAGGCGACGATGTTGCCAGACACGTCGTTTTGAGAAGAGCCCCAAAACGCCGCCCCGCCCCCGTTCTTCACCAACGTATTCCCGACGAGCGTCGCCGTCGCGCCGTCCTCCACCACGATCGCCTCGAACAGGTTGCGCAAGATGACGTTCCGCTCGATTCTGACCGTGGATTTGCCGACCACGTTCACGCCGTGATCGTTGTCATGGATCACGTTTCCGATGAGCACGGCTTGAGAATCGGCCAATTGTACGCCCGTGGTTTCACTTTCCCCGATCACGCAGTTCTCGATGCGCATCTCTTTTACCTGCTGACTGAACAACAATCCTTTGACGTGAAGAGCGCGGAGAGTCACGCCTCTGGCGTTGAAAATCCCGACCGCGTGTCCCCCGTGATCGTGAATGGTCAGACCGGTAATTTCAATGTCGCTGGCGCCATAGGGCCATTTCCCGACGTGCAAAACTCCGACGTGCTCGCCGTGCCCGAGCAACGTCACGTGATCGGCTCCGGCCCCGACCACCCTGATGCCTTCCTTGCTGTGAATCGTGACGTCTTGAGCATAAACGCCGGGCTTGACGAAGACGGTGTCTCCCTTCTTGGCTTGATCGACCGCTTCTTGAAGGGAGGCGAAGTCGCCGGTGCCGTCCAAGGCGACCACGAGAGTTTTGGGCGAAGAGCCGTCTGAGGCATCGGCTCGTGCAAGGGCGCCGGCAACGACGGCCACCCCTAGTACCGCGACCAAGACAACGTTTGCCATACGCCACCTTTTATCGACCGGGACACCGGCAAGTCAACCGCGCTGCGCTCCGGTGGAACGTTTATCGTCCATGGTGCGACAATCTTCCAACGTTTGAGCGGGCGATCTCGACCGTGAAACAAAACTTTGTGTATGCTCACGGCATGGTGCTTGTTGGATTGACCGGCGGCGTCGCAACCGGCAAAAGTACAGTGGCGTCGATGTTCAAACAATGCGGAGCAGTTATTATCGACGCTGATGCGCTGGCCCGCTCCGTCGTCGAGCCGGGCAAGCCCGCCTGGCGTGAGATCGTCAAATCTTTCGGAAAAACCGTGCTGAATCCCGACCGCACCATCAATCGCCGCGTGCTGGGCGACATCGTGTTTCGCGATCCTGAAAAGCTCAGACGGCTTGAACGAATCGTTCATCCGCGCGTTTCCCGCGAACAACGACGATTGGTTCGGTCGGCCTTTGCGCGGGACCCCCGCGCCGTGGTGGTGTACGACGTTCCGCTTCTGTTTGAAGCGGGAATTGAGAAAACCGTTGATCATATCATCGTCGTCAGCGCCGATCGCGATATCCAAATCGCCCGTCTTCAGGAAAGGGACGGCCTCTCGCGGGCCGACGCCCTTCGACGCATCAAGAGCCAAATGCCCCTCGCGAAAAAACGTCGCCTGGCCGATTTCGTGCTTGATGGCACGATGAGCAAACATGATCTGTTCCGCCGGGTGAAGACGCTCTTCCAACGTTTTCGGACGGCTGCGTAATCGCTCTCTCTTATGGTAGAGTGCCGCCATGCGTCACGTCGTCATCATCGGTTCCGGACCGGCCGGGCTCACGGCCGCCATCTATACGGCCCGCGCCAACCTTTCTCCGTTGGTGATTGAAGGTTGGCAATCGGGAGGTCAACTGACGACCACCACCGAAGTGGAGAACTACCCGGGGTTCGCCCAAGGCGTCATGGGGCCGGAGCTCATGAAAGACATGCGGCGACAGGCCGAGCGGTTCGGCACGGAATTCATGACCGGCGATGTGTCCGCCGTAGACCTTCGCCGGCGTCCCTTCGAGATCACCGTTGACGGCGAACGAACGGTGCAAGCCGCGACCGTGATCATCGCGACCGGCGCCTCTCCGATCCAGCTTGGATTGCCAAACGAGAAACGCCTGACCGGCCGAGGCGTGTCCACTTGCGCCACCTGCGACGGATTCTTTTTCCGCGGCAAGGACCTGATCGTGGTCGGAGGGGGAGACAGCGCCATGGAAGAGGCGGTCTTTCTGACGAAGTTCGCGACCACCGTTTCCATCGTCCACCGCCGGGATAAGCTGCGCGCATCGAAGATCATGCAGGATCGGGCGATGAAGAACGAAAAGATCCGCTTTCTCTGGAATTCAGTGGTCGAAGACATTTTGGGACAGGAAACCGTGACGGGCGCCAGGCTGAGAAACGTCGTCACCGGCTCCGTCTCGGAGATCGCCTGCGCCGGAGTCTTCGTCGCCATCGGCCATCGGCCCAACACCGCTCTGTTTGTCGGCCAACTTGAGATGGATGAAAAAGGTTACGTGCTTACCCGCGATGGAACGGCCACCAGCGTCCCGGGCGTCTTCGCCGCCGGCGACGTGCAAGACAGCAAGTATCGACAGGCCGTCACGGCCGCCGGCTCCGGCTGCATGGCCGCCATCGACGCCGAACGATTTTTAGAAGCCTCGGAAAATCGTTGAGGTCCAATACGGTCCTGTACCGAACGTCCTCCGCTGGATTCTGAACACGGCTCTACGATGTACTGCGGGATTGCCCACTACCACGAGCTGGCCCTCAAGGGCCGCAATCGCGACTTCTTCGAGCGGCGGCTGGTCCGGAACGTTCATCTGGCCCTCAAAGACCTTGGAGAGGTACGCGTCGAGCAGCTCCATCGTCGCATTCGCGTGTCGTTTCAACCCGGCGCGAAAGTCGACGTGATACGGGACCGGCTAGCGCGCGTGTGCGGAGTGGCGAACGTTTTCATGGCTCGCGCGGTCCCGCTCGACCTAGCCGAGCCTCGTCTCGACAAACTCGGCGAAGCCGTCATCGAGGAGATCCGTGCACGGCCGTTCTCCACGTTTCGCGTGACGGCCAAACGGGCGGACAAACGGTTGTCCGTCACGTCCATGGACGTGGAGCGGGCCGTCGGCGCCGCGGTCTGTCTGGCGCTAGGCAAATCCGTGAGCCTGAAACATCCCGATCAAACGATCTACATCGAACTGCTTTCCAAAGAAGCGTACGTCTCAACCGAGAAAATCGAGGGACCGGGCGGCATGCCGGTCGGAGTCAGCGGCAAGGTGGTCTCTCTGCTGTCGGGAGGGATCGATTCGCCGGTCGCCGCCTATCGCATGCTCAAACGCGGCTGCCGCGCCGTCTTCGTTCACTTTTCAGGACGACCGCTGGTAAGCCGCGCCTCGGAGGAAAAGGCCCGCGATCTCGTGAAACTGCTGACCTCGTATCAATACACGTCGCGTCTTTACATCGTTCCCTTCGGAGAAATCCAGAGAGACATCGTGCTGAATACGCCGGCGCCGTTTCGTGTTGTGCTCTACCGCCGCATGATGCTGCGCATCGCTGAGCACATCGCCGAGAGGGAACGGTGCTGGGGGATGGTGACCGGCGACAGTCTCGGCCAAGTTGCGTCGCAGACGCCGGAAAATCTCTCGGTGATTGGAGAGGCCGCGACGTTGCCGATCCTCCGGCCGTTGATCGGGATGGATAAAATCGAAATCACCGATGAGGCGAGGAAGCTGGGCACCTACGAGATTTCCATCGAGCCGGACCAGGACTGCTGCAAATTATTCACTCCGCCCCATCCGAGCTTGAGGACTCGGCGCGACGTGCTTCAGAACGTTGAAAAGGTATTGGATGTTCCCCATCTGATCCGAAAAGGGATCGAGAAGACCGAAGTGGAAGCATTCACGTTCCCCGCCTGACGCCGTCGTCGGTATCGTCACAATAGATTACGACCCAATCGGTTCCTTCAGCCGAGACGGCCCCGACCCAACCGGGTTCAAGGCTCAGAAACCGAACAGATCTGACCGTTTCCAGCTCTCGTCTTGTTCCAGCGTGTTGCATCACCCATCGCGCCGTTCCATCCTCCGCTTCCGCTAAGGCAAGATGATCGCAATGCAGCGGAAACCTGATGCCGGTGCCGTCTATTTTCGCAGCCGCTTCCCGTGCCACCCACGTCATCAGAAATCGCTCGTGTATGCCGGTCGGTTCCCCTCCCTCGATAAAATCCTGATCATGCTTCGACAAAAACCGTCGAGCGAGGCTCAGCACATCCACCTCCGGTCGAACCTTTTCGAGATCGACCCCGACGTCGCGATCCCAAGCAACGGCGACGAGAGCTCTTCCGTAGGAATGGGTCAAGCTGAAGCGAAGCGAGGGAACGTCCCGCAAATACGGTTTGCCGGTGGCAGCCCTCTCAATCGTGAGATCGGCATGACGAGGGCGATACCGATTCAGAAGGTTCCGTAAACCGGCATGGGCGGTGATAAACCACCGGCGATGGAGGTCGGACACGAACCGATCGGCCCGTGCCCGTTCTTCGCCCGATAATATGGATCTTGCGAGAGCGATCTCTTCCTCGCTGAGATCCAAAACGAATCCCCACACGTGGATTTCGGCGTGGGTGATTTCATCTAAAGAAAGTGGGGCGTCGTCGCCGCTCAACCTGACGCGGTGGAATCGAAGGGGGCGATCGCCGAAGCCGGGAAGACCTTCCCATTGCAAAACGCCGTCTGGCACGGTAAGCTCCTGCCGAATTCGTCGGGTCGTCCACCTCGTCGGGTTCACAATTCACGCGCGGGCCCGTTCCATTCCATCGGAGAGGTGCGAGAGTGGCCGAATCGGGCAGTCTCGAAAACTGCTGTCGGGGCAACTCGACCGTGGGTTCGAATCCCACCCTCTCCGCCACCTCCCCTCACTGATCGGCCGTTCTCTCCCCATGATGGCGAGGCACAATCGCTCGGCCGGCAGGTCCCTTCTTCATCTCATTGCCCTCGCTGATCAGCCAAGTGACGATCCGTTTGCTTCTTCAATCTTTTTTTGAAGCGTTCGCCGCAATTCCACTAATGCCAACGTGTCTCTTGCACAGTATTGAAGCAACGCCGATCGAATGGCGGCCTGTTCGATCCAATCGGTCTCAATAAAGACCATACGGTAATACTCGGCGGCGGCTTGTCCCCCCGATTGAATGGTCAAATCACCGTATCCCAAAGACGGCACCACCGCCGGCAAGACCGATTTGATGGAGTAGGACCCATTGAACCGAGGGTGGTAATAGTGCTGTTTGATGACCTCGTGCAGATCCCAGAGGCGCTTCAAAATAGGCTGAAACGCCGAACGAAACTCCGGGAACGCCTCGACCAATTGCCGCATCATGGCTTCTTCGTAAGAAGAGTACACACAGATGCTCCCTTCCCGGCCCAGTGATTCGATCAACGCCTCCGCCCACCGTTTGCGCGGCTCGGTCGGCTCGGCATGGAGAAATTCCCGATGGATCAGGCGACCCGGTTCTTCTTCGATATGGTTCGACCATTGCACGGGAATCGACTGATAGGGCCTTGTGGAGGGGAAACGAGGCACCGCCAACATGACCGTTTCGAAATCCACGTGATGAACCGGATAGCGGATCGATCGCAAGGCGGCTCTCAGACCGGGAGACACCCACTCGACGTTGTCCTTGACTCGGCGTTGAGAGGGCGAAAGAGGCACGTCCGCCGGAATGTCGTCGATGATCGAGACCCCCCGCTCCACCAACCGTTCGGCGACGTCTTTGGAGCCCGGCAGATAATAGATCCAGCGGTCGGGCTTGTTTTGGGTGCAATGATTCCAAAAGGGACATTCATAGGGGCCGTGGCACTGGCGGCCCGGCTCGACCGCGGGGGGGACGGGGGCGAGTAACAGGGCCTTCATCGCGGCGATCCGCTCCGGCACCTCGATCCGCCGATTCGCCACGGCCGTCGTCACGTCTTCTATCGTGAACAACCTCCGCCAATCGACGGAGCCTCCTTCGTACACGTAATCGGTGTCGATGTGCATAAGACAGACGGCCGAGAGGAGCAGGCCGGCGCCTTCCAACACCGCGCTTTGGATCGCCAGGTCGTCGAGATGAACGTCTTTGACGCGGGAAGACGATTTTACTTCGATCAACCGCCATGAACGGCGGTTTCCATCCGGACCTCCGTCTCGTTCCAGAATGTCCGCGCGCACGAACACGCCGTCATGCTGAAACGCGCCTTCAAAAACAGTGGTGACTGACGGATCAGCCATCACGGACGCCGTGTGAGCCAAGGCCTCGTCTCGTTGGCGAGGGCCTTCGTTGATCAACACTCCTCCGGGAAAAAGGCCCCGCGCGTGAACCCCGATCTCGGTTCCCATGTCCAAGACCGCTTGCGTCGCGGGATCGGGCGGAGTGGCACGCTCCGGATGATGCACCTCCAGATACAACCGTTTGTGGCACTGAAGTCCGGCCAGATACTTTGATTTCGACAGTCGAGAAAGGGTCGTCGAAGAGAAACCGTCTTCCGAATGTATCATCGAACGTAACCCTAGCGAACCAGGAATGGATTTGTCTAGTTCCGTCTTTCCGATCTTCTGTTAGGATACGTCCCCATGGCCGCCAGGCAACGTATCAGACGATCCGTGCTCTCTCTCGCGCTACCTGTGACGGTCAGCACGTTGTTGCAACGGGCTGAGGGAATCGTCGCCGTCTTCTTGGTCGGAGGGCTCGGCGCGGGGTCGATCGCCGCCGTCGGCTTAGGGCAACTTCTTCTCTTTATCGCCACCACCCTGTTGTCCGGTCTATCGGTCGGCGCCAACGTGCTGGTGGCGCAGCTCTGGGGAGCCCGGCGTCTCAGAGACGCCGGTGAAGCGGCCGTCCATCTCGTGTGCTGCTCGATCATCGCGTCTGTCTTGCTGGCCTTGATCGGAGTGAGCGTCAATCAATCAGTCATGGCCGCCTTGGGCGCGCAGCCCGACGTCATCGCCCAGGCCGTCCCCTATTCGACCATCATTTTTCTTGTCGCCCCCTTCACAATCCTACTACAGGTCCTCTCCTCCATCCTCCAAGGGACGGGCGACACCAAAACTCCGATGTACGCCTTCATCGGCGTCAATCTGCTGCATGTCCTCTTCGCCTATCCCTTGATTTACGGAGAATGGGGTGCGCCGGCCTGGGGCCTCGAAGGCGCGGCCTGGGCGGTCGGCCTGGCGGAATCATCCGGAGCCATTTATTTGCTCTGGCGCTGCCGAACGTTGTTTGAAAAATCCTGCGCCGTTCGGCTCGACCTGGTCCAATCCGCTTGGCGGATCGGCGCCCCCGTCTCGGGTGAGCGCGTCTTGCAGCAAGCCGGAGTCATGTTTTACACGAAGATCGTCATCCTGTACGGCACCGTCTCCTATGCCGCTCATCAGGTCGGACTGTCCATCGAGTCGTTCTCATTTCTGCCCGGCTACGGCTTCGCCATTGCGGCCGCCACCATGGTGGGACACAGCATCGGAGCCGGCAAGTACATCCGTGCCAAGCTGGAAAACTGGGAGGCCAATCGCCTGGCCGCAGCCGGGATGGCGGCGATGGGCGTCGTGTTTTTCTTGTTTCCTTATGTGCTGATGCGGGTGTTCACGCAGGATGAAGCCGTGGTGGAGCTGGGCACGCAGTTTCTGCGGATTGTGGCCGTTCTGCAGATTCCCCTTGCCTTGACGATGGTCTTGGCCGGTTCTCTCCGCGGAGCCGGCGATACCCGTTTCATCCTGTGGACCACCACCGCCGGTATGTGGGGAGTCCGCGTCCCCCTGGCTTTTATTGTCGGAATCTGGCTGAAACTCGGGGTCGTCTACGTCTGGATGGCGATGATTGCGGATTGGTCGGTCCGAATGGCTTTGTTGTTGTGGCGCTATCAATCGGAACGGTGGCGGGCCATTCAGCTTTTGCGGTGATCGGACCAGGCATAGGCCGCGCCGAAACATGCTCCCGCCACTGCGGCCCGTATAAATAAATCATCGGCTCGATCGGCAATGACCCACCACACCATTGCGGCGAGCACACCGGCTACCGTGCCCAAGAGAATTTTCCCGCCGGCCAGGTTCAGCCAATCCGTCAACAAGACGCGGGAGGCCATATAGATCACACCGGCGGCCATGGCGGCCCATAGATAAGAAAGCCCGTAATCGAAGAACCACACTTGGATGGCACCGGCGATCGCACCGATGAGGAAGCCGGTAACCGCCCGTGCAAGGAGCGGAATGGAGATGGGGCGGCGTTCCGCTGTCGGTTCTTCTCCGCTCATGTTGAGGATTCTTACCTTTTTATCTCTTCAAATAGCAATAGCAAGCTGGTGAGAGGCTGTCTGTTCGCCACAGCCGGCATCGGCGACGGGCGCCGTTCGTCGGGCTTCATCGCCGTCACTGTTGCTGAACGAGGTGATTGTTTAGTCCGTTGAGTTGAGAGGCCTAGTACAACCAGACCCGTCCGCCGGAGCGAAGCACGACGCCGGATTGCGGCGTGACCTGCGCTCTGCCGAACAACCAGCGACGTTCCGGCCTCATGAGATAGAGCCTCGCGGCTTCGATCATCGATCCTCGCCCCCCTTGCACGTCCGGCGTAACCCGCAGAATTTGCCGCCAGGCCGAACGCCAGAGCCATGGTCGAATGTGGATGGGGTCGAATCCATACCAGGCCGGGTTCAACGGAAAAAATTCCACGCCATACTTTGCAGCCAACAAGACCAGTCCCCCGTTGACCTGCTCCGCCCGATCAAGAACTTGCGCCAGCGAGAGCCGACAAGACGGCACTAACACCGTACGAAAGGCCAGAAATTTGAGATTCGTCAAGCGGCGGATCGAGGCAAGCGGAAGCCCGGTCAATACGGTATCCTGCGTGGTGCGACCGAGGCGAAGCAGGACTTCTTCAACCCATTCCACTATGCGTTCGACAGGAAACCCGTACAGAATGTCATTGCCGACGTCGGTGACCAGCCCTCTGGTGATCTTCCTGGGTTGTCGTTCCAAGTCGCGCCACAGGCCGGACTTGAGAATACCGGGCAAGGTGCGAACGAGAAACCGGCTTGGGGCTCCGTATGATCGTCCATGACCGAGTGCGGCGAAGACTTCGACTTCCGGCCCCCAGACTAACCGAGCCGAGGCAACGACCGTGTGGAAGCCCCTCGTCAAATTACTCGCACCGAGGGCCACAATCCGCTCTATCCGGTCGGCCATCGGCAACCTTGACAAAGTCAGCGATTACCCGTCACGTAGGTAAGAGCCCCCGTCATGTTCGGCCTCCGGCCCGAATCTCCGGGGGACAAGTCGTTTGTCTTGTGTCGCGGCCCGGCCCCCTCGTGATTTCGATCCGCCCCACCCCCTTCACGTTGGCGCAGAGATCGTCCAAACCAGGGGTGATCAGGCGGAACGGTCCGCCTTTCGATGGAGGCAACGGCGCTCCTTCCAGCTCATACACAAGGACGCCATACTCCATGGCCTGCCGCAACGTAAGACAGGCCGAGTAGGTTCCATCCGCCGAGTGAACAGTGACATGATCCGCATCAACGGCCAGCGCCGGAACGTCGAGCAAGCCTCTCAGCCGAATGCCTCGCCCCGTTGCGCCGGGCATAACGGTTGAAACGTCCACGTGATGCTCGGCCGGCAGAGCCGCAATGGCTGTGTGATCGAACGACACCGGTTGCACCACTGCGCCTTCGATGCGAACTCGTCCGGGGCCGGCCCGTTCTTTCTCCGTCAGAGTCTTGATCATCGCCGTGAGCGCTTCGTTCACCGGCGTGGGAATGCCGAGTTCGCGCCCTTTTTTGACGATATAACCGTTTAAGGCGTCGATTTCGGTCCGGCGCCCCGCCACCCAATCATCGTACATGGAAGTGTGAATATCGCGAATTTCCTGCGTCGCCTTCACGACCCGTTCCGGCATGTCCGGCGGCAAGGGAACTTTCGACGCCGCCGAGACCGCAGCCACCTCCCCGACAATCTGTCGGATGACGCCCATCATCTCCGGATGGTCCAACGCCAAAGCCACGCGGTCGTTGATCAGAACCGTAATGGGATTGAAGACGCAGTTCCAGCACATCTTTTCCCACTTCGTTCGCCGGATGTCCTTTGCAAGGTGGCAGGGGATGCCGGCGGCGGCAAAGAGGTCGCGAATGGCCAGCAGGCGAGGGCTCTCGTGTCCCATCAATTCGCCGATGGCCACGGCGCCTCTCTTATAATGCTCAATGATGCCGGGTTCGGCAATTTTGGAATAAATATAGGCCACTCCTCCGACGACGCAATCCCGTTGAAATCGATTGAGGAGCCGATCTTCCGTATCGATCCCATTTTGCAGCGTGAGGATCACCGTCTTGTCGGTCACAACCGGTTCGATTTGATCCATCACCTCGTCAAGGTCATAGGCCTTGACTCCCAAAATAATCAGATCGGGCGCGGGGAGATCATGAACGTTCGAGGCGGCTTGAGGTCGCACCGTGAACGACCCGGCTGCACTTTTGACTGTGAGGCCCCGTTGCCGTACCGCCGCCAGCGTCTTGGGCCGTAGCAAGAAAGAGACATGGGGATGGTGCCTGGCCAGATGGGCGCCGAAGTATCCACCGACGGACCCTGCACCGACGACGAGGATCTGTTTCATCAAGAGACTCCATCCGTTGCGCTGGAAGCGACGGTACTATAGCATGAAGCGCGGCGGGACGCAGCATCGCGTCCGCGCATCATGAGCCTGCACCATGACCGGAAGACCATCATCGGATCTCAATCTCCTCAAGCGCCGGCTCATCGAGGCGCGAGCGGTCGTCGTTTTGACCGGAGCCGGCATTTCCGCCGACAGCGGCGTCCCCACTTTTCGGGGAGCGGACGGTCTCTGGCGGGCTCATCGAGCTGAAGAACTGGCCACGCCGGAAGCCTTTGAACGGGATCCTCGCTTGGTGTGGGAATGGTACAATTGGCGGAGGGAACTCATTGCCACCGCACGTCCGAATGATGCTCACTATGCCCTTGTTGAGTTGGAAAAACAACACGAGCGGTTTTGGTTGATTACGCAGAATGTGGATGGGTTGCATCGGGAGGCCGGCTCCTGCAAACTCTCCGAGATTCACGGCAACATCTGGATGGTCCGCTGCACTCACTGCGGGCGCGTCGAAGAAGACCGATCGATGCCGATCAAGCTTCTCCCTTCCTGCGCCGGATGCGCCGGTCTTTTAAGACCTCACATCGTCTGGTTCGGAGAATCGCTCGATCCAACGGACATGGCCCGTTGCCACGACGTCCTTCGATCCTGCGACGTGTTGTTGATCATCGGAACGTCCGGCGTGGTCTATCCGGCGGCTGGTTTTGCCGCCGTCGCCAAGCAAGCGGGAGCGTTTGTGGGGGAAATCAATCCCGACGAAACGCCGCAGACCGATCTCGCCGATGTCTCGTTGCGCGGGCGAGCGAAAGACGTGGCGCCACTGCTTCTTAGCGACGGATGAAGACGTTCCGATCGATCGAGCACGAGAGCCGTTCCTCTCACTTCCGATGCTTATAATCCCGGCCGAGCCGCGTTATCACTTCATCCACTTCATC
>JANDJJ010000066.1 GCA_024330945.1 Nitrospira sp.
CTCCCTGCGCGTCTCGGTTCGTTCCAGCAAACCGAGGATCATGGGGCTCTCCTTGAAGTATCTCAAAGCGGCGGCTCCGGACGATTGAGCCACCACGACGCCCAAGTCCAGCCAGGGAACGATCACAGAAAGTCCGCCGTGCCGATCAAGCTCAGGAAGGGCGTCCACGGCCGCCCGCGCCACCTTGGCCGACGTCGCCTCGAGCTCATCCAGCAGGGCCGCGACGTGCGCCACGGCATCGGGCCGATCCGCCGACGCTCCCGTCCGTGCGACAAACGCGCGAGCGGCCTCGGCGCCCAGGCCGGCAGCCAGCCGGTTGACCAATACCCTTTGGACCGAACAGTCGCTCATGAGTCCCACGGCAAAAGATGAAAGACCTCGATTGTAATGGAGCAAAATTCCCCTGTAAACTAGCGAACAGCGTCGTTTCTGCCCGAAAGATTATTGATGGAGGGGAGCGGTCCGTGAGTGAACCAACACAAGAGAGTCTCGAGAAGATCGTCAAGTTCGTGCGGGGATACGCCGAGAAGAGCGGCACCGTCATGCATCCCAACCCCTCCGTCACCGAGGCGGTCGTCAAGGGTCTGGCGATGCACGTGGACGAGCTCGGCAAGCCGCTCTGCCCCTGCAATTTTTACAAGGATAAGCGGGCGGAATCCAAACTGCGGCGCTGGATCTGCGCCTGCGACGAAATGCAGATCTACAAGTATTGTCATTGCCTGCTTTTCGTCCGCGAAGACGGCATGCCGATCACCGAATATCTCCCCGAAGGGCATGAAGGCCGAGAAATCTATGGAATCATCCCCGACCCCACTCCGGGAAAAGGACGCGCGCTTAAACACAAGGCGGTGGTTCAGACTTCGAGACCGGACGAAGCACCGACGGGTTCATCGCGGCCGTGACCGGACAGTAGGAGCGCCATGCGCATTCTTCTCGTCGAAGACGACCTCGACCTGGCGCAGTTCATCCGCAAAGGCCTGAAGGAAGAACATTACGCCGTGGACTTTGCGGCGGACGGCGAAACGGGACTCACCATGGCGTTGAGCAATCCCTACGATTTGCTGATTTTGGACGTCATGCTTCCCAAGCTTGACGGGCTTGCGCTTTGCCGCAGCATTCGAGCCAAAGGCAACATGACGCCGGTCCTGCTGTTGACCGCGCGCAACACCGTGGAGACGAAGGTGTCCGGTTTTGACATCGGCGCGGATCAATTTTTGGCGAAGCCCTTTGCCTTCGTCGAATTGTTGGCGCGCATCAGGGCTCTCCTGCGCCGGGGCGGCGCCCAGCCGTCGGCCCATTTGCACGCGGCCGATTTGACGCTGGACCCGGTGACGCACCGTGTCTGGCGAGCCGGCCAGGAAATCTCGCTGACCAACAAGGAATACGCGCTGCTGGAATTTCTCCTCCGGAACAAGAACCGCGTCCTGACCCGAACGGTCATCATCGAACACGTCTGGGACATCAGCTACGACCCCATGACCAATATCGTGGACGCCCATATTCGAGCCCTGCGGGCGAAGATCGACCACAATTTTTCTCCGCCGCTCATCACGACGGTGCGCGGCGCGGGCTACATGCTGGAGGACCCGGAGCAGACGGCATGACGTCGCTGCGCAACCTGATCAGCAGCTTTGCACTCATGCTTATGGCGTGGCTGATGGGGTTCTCCGCGTTGGTGTACTTCGCAAGCGAAACCCTGCTCCACCGTTTTGTGGACGGCCGGCTGTTAGGACTGGCGGAAACGCTCGCTGAGATCATCGATCACCACCCCAATATTCTTGAGGACTCGGGGCAGACCCCGGCATCCTCGCCCGTCAGTCCCCGGCTCAACCAACGAGAGTTTCATGACATCGTTCATTCTCTGCGCGTGTTCTCGCCGGAGGGACGGCTGCTATGGAAAAGCCCCAACGCCTCGGCCTATCCGTTGATTTCTCCGCACACGCTCGACCGCGTGTTGATCGAGCGCACGGTCTATGAAACGGTCGCAATGCCGGACGGCACACCCGCTCGCCGACTGTTCGTTTCCGTCACCCGCGAGGGCGTCGTCCGCTACGTTCTCCAAGCGGAAACCTCGCTGCTTCATTATCAGACGGCCCTGAGCGAACTCTTACTCCTGCTGATCGTCAGCTCAAGCGCCACGCTGCTCGTCACCTGGCTGGGCAGTTTGTGGCTGGCCAAGAAAGTGCTGACTCCGATCGAGGCCTTGTGCGCGGGCGCCGAAACCATGTCCGAGGCCGACCTGGGGAAGCGCTTGGCCTTGGATTCTCCTTATATCGAGTTCCGACGGCTCACCCAGGCCGTCAACTCCGTGTTGGATCAATTCCAACGGAACAGCGAGACCCAGCGAAATTTTTGCGAGATCGCGGCCCACGAAATGAAAACGCCCTTGACCATCCTACGCGGCAATTTGGAAGTCGCACTCCTCAAGGCCAGAACCGCCAATGAATACCGCGATGTGCTTCTCAGCAATCTCGAACAGGTGGATCGGCTCATCGCCTTGACCAGGCCTTTATTGACGCTCGCCAAATTCACGAGCAGCAGACCGCCCGTCCAACTGGCCCCTCTGGAGGTGGAACCCTTCCTTCGCGAGATCGTACAGGAACTGACGTTGTTGGCGACCGACCGGCGGATCACCCTATCGTTGGACGCTCGGGCGGTTCCTTCCATTCTGGGCGACCCGCAGTGGCTCAAACAAGCGATGATCAATCTCCTCGACAATGCCTTGCGCTACACCCCCGCGGGCGGAACCGTGACCGTCCGCGCGCGCGCGGAAGAGCAGGAGGTCTTGATCGACGTCGAGGACACGGGCCATGGCATCGAGCCGGAGCACATTCCACACCTGTTCGAGCGATTCTACCGGACCGAATGGGCAAGAGCCGAAGACGCAGCCGGAACGGGCTTGGGTCTCCCCATCGTCAAGGAGATCGTGGAAGCCCACGGCGGAACTATCTCCGTAGCCAGCCGCGTGGGGCAGGGCTCGGTCTTTACGTTGCGCTTTCCTGCTTATCTCAAACAGACAATGCTGGCCTAGCGTCTTGATCCGGTTCTCGACGAAAGCCGTCCCGCCGCCCTTCTCGGATTGAAAACGCCATTCCGCCGTCAACGACGGTCCCGCCATCATGAAGGATTCTTCATGATCTCCTCATGGACTCTTCATCGAGCGGGAGTAGGGTGACACCAAGAATTCAAGCACGGAGGCACACACCCATGGTCGCATTGATTGTTGGAGTATTGGCAGGAAGCGCGGTGTTGGTGGTCATGTACACGGCGTTGGTGTATACGGTCTCACACGTGCACAACAAGTAAGCTCCCGGAGGGGAGGAATCGGGGAACCGCGAGGATTGATCTCCCGTCTCACGGGCCGCGGACAGGGGGGCGAGCGGTTGGTTGTCGGAGAAACGCCCCGGTTGAGCGGCGATCTCGACGCAGCTCGAAGGGAGCGCGGACCGGACGGAAGAATTCGTTCTTGTTCAACGAACGGAACCTGCGTCGCGGGGGGACGTCCTCCGATCTTCTCCGAAGCCGGTTCTACTTTCTCTCCTTAACGATTCGTTCGATTTCGCGTCCCGCGTCCCGTGCCTTGATGGATTCCCGCCGGTCGTATTGTTTTTTGCCCTTGGCTAATCCAAGTTCAACCTTGACCTTGCCCCGAGGAGAAAAATACATCCGGAGCGGCACGAGCGTCAGACCCTTCTGCTGCGTTTTTCCAATGAGCTTATCGATCTCCTTGTGATGGAGCAGCAGTTTCCGAGTCCTGGTGGGATCATGATTCATGATATTGCCGTGACGATAGGGGTTGATGTGGCAGTGATAGAGATAGACCTCGCCGTCCTTGACGGCGGCATAGCTGTCTTGAAGATTCGCCCGCCCGTCACGGAGGGATTTGACTTCCGTACCCGTCAACACGATGCCGGCCTCGAACTTCTCCTCGATAAAATAATCGTGGTAAGCCTTGCGATTGGTCGTAATGATCTTTTCGCCGTGTTCCGATCCGGCTCGCATCATGACCTCACTGGGAACAGATCGAGAGAAGGGGAAGTCGAAGACGCTCGCCGCTCCGTTGTCGCCGTCTTTTTTCGATCTTCGGACATTGCCGTTCGCGTTTGCTAAAATGAAACCATGCCTCGCACCGGCTCGCTCGACTCATGCGGCGCCATTCTATCCGGTCTCTCCAAACGGCTGGGCCTTGAGACCAAGCTCCTGGAGTTTCGCTTGCAGCGCCGGTGGCGCGATATCGTCGGGGAGCCCCTCGCTTCGCAAACCTGGCCAGCCCACATTCGTTTCAAAAAACTGTACCTGGTCGTTCGAAACTCCGTCTGGCTTCAACAGCTCACGTTCTTGAAACCCTCTCTTTTAGATCAAGTCGGTCGGGCCGTGGGCATGGAACCGATCAAAGACATCGTTCTCCGTGTGGGGGAGCTCCCCGCGCCGGCGGTCCCTTTCGAGAACGATCCCCCCGTCTCCAGTCAGCCGCCGGCCCGGGACGAGACCGAGACCGACCCTCTTGCGTTCGGTATTCGCGATCCTGAGCTCCGCAGACGGTTCACAGAGGCGATAGCGAGATACCCGTTTCGGCAGGCTCGGTCTCGACCGGCAAAGGATCTGTAACACGCCCTTTAAAGAGAATGGTCGTGTTCTCGAAGATCGTTCCGCTCTTGGAGACGGGACCGACCCCCCCTTCTTCCTCCTCGCCCTCTAACCGATAGTATCCTCGAACCGACCGTTCAAACCCATCGACAACCGAGGGGTCCCCCGCTTTGTACTTCTCCAATTTCTCCGGATCGGCCCATCCCTCATCGCTGAACACGAAAATGAACATGCTTCGGTATCGACCTCCACTGTCTCCCGGCGTGGTCGGATAGATCTTCATGGGACCGAAATCACGGCTGTCATGACCCACCTTGCGAAACCGGCGCAGCAGTTGTTCAACCTGTTGATCCGTGGTATCCCGCGGCACATGGACCGCCACGAGATGCCCGCTTTGAGCCCCGACGGTATAGGGAGGAATGGAGCGGTCTGGTCGGCTCAGGTACATGCCCCCCCAAATGAGGGCGAACGAACCCACGAAGACGCCGAGCCCCATTTTGACGACGATATCCAGCGGTTTTTTCGTCGAAGGATCGGAAGAGGACATGGTGAAAACATTCGCGGGCGAAAGAAGAATACGGCAACGGTCGGTCCGTCGCCAGGTGCCTGCTAAGCGCCGGAGGCGCCGTCTTCCGGCGCCGGCTCATCCCGGTCGCCCGCTTCGGCCAGCCGCGCGACGCCCACGACGCGATCGTTCTCCCCGTCAAGGTCAAGGATGCGGACGCCCTGCGTGTTGCGTCCCACCTCGCGGATATCGTCCACTTTGCAGCGCAGGACCTTTCCTTGCGCGGCCATCAGCATGATTTCGTCGCCGTCGCGGACCTGGAGGAACCCGACCGCGGGCCCGTTCTTCTCGGTCGTCTTGACGCTGATGATGCCCTTGCCACCGCGGCCCTGCACACGATACTCGCCCACCGGCGTGCGTTTGCCGTATCCGCCCTCGGTGACGGTCAGGATCGCCGTCGTGGAGTCCGGCGTAATCGTTTCCATGCCGATCACTTCGTTGCCCTCCTCGAGCGTGATTCCTTTCACGCCGTAGGCGGTCCGGCCCATGGGACGCACCTCGTCCTCCTTGAAGCGGATCGTGATGCCCTGTCGCGTGCCGAGCAGGATTTCCCGCTGCCCGTCGGTCAAATGCGCGCCGATGAGTTTGTCGCCCTCCTCCAAGCCGAGGGCGATGATGCCCCCCTGCCGGGGATTGCCGTAGGCCGACAGCTCCGTCTTCTTGACCAGCCCCTTCTTCGTCGCCATGACTACGTAGCGATCGTCGCGGAATTCCTTGACGGGAAGCGTCGCCGTCACCTTTTCGTTGCCGGACAGGGCGAGCAGGTTCACCAGGGCCTTCCCCTTCGCGGCGCGTCCCGCCTCGGGAATCTCGTGAACCTTGAGCCAATAGACCTTGCCCGCGTCCGTGAAGAAGAGCAGCGTGTCGTGCGTGGAGGCAGTGAACAGCGTTTCGACGAAATCTTCGTCCTTGATTCCCATGCCGATCTTGCCCTTGCCGCCCCGCCGCTGCGCGCGATAGAGCGACACCGCGTTGCGTTTGATGTAACCCGCATGCGAGATCGTGACGATCACTTCTTCCTCGGCGATCAAATCTTCAAGGCTGATCTCCGCCTCTTCCTTCACGATCTGGGTGCGCCGCTCGTCCTTGTACGCCTCGCGGATCTCCATCAGCTCGTCCTTGATGATCGTTCGCACGAGCGCTTCGCTGGCCAGCACAGACTTCAGATACTCGATCCGCTTCAGCACTTCCTGATATTCCTCGATCAGCTTGCTGCGCTCGAGCTGCGTGAGCCGTTGCAGGCGCATGTCGAGGATCGCGTTGGCCTGAAGTTCGCTGAGCGAAAACTGCCGCATCAAGCCCGTGCGGGCTTCATCGGGCGACTGGGACCGTCGGATCAACGCGATCACGGCGTCCAGATTGTCGAGCGCGATCTTGAGCCCTTCGAGAATGTGCGCGCGCTCCTCCGCCTTTCGGAGCTCGTAGGCGGTGCGCCGCACCACCACCTCGCGCCGATGTTCGATGAAGTGGTGCAGGATCTGCTTGAGATTCAGAACTTCGGGGCGGTTGTTGACCAGCGCCAACATGTTGACGCCGAAGGTGGTTTCAAGCTGCGTATTCTTGTACAGATTGTTCAAGACCACCTGCGGGATCTCATTGCGTTTCAACTCGATGACGATCCGCACCCCTTCGCGATCGGAGGATTCGTCGCGGAGATCGGCAATGCCCTTCAAGCGATCTTCTTGAATCAGTTCAGCGATCTTTTCGATCAGCTTGGCCTTGTTCTGCTGGAACGGAATCTCCGTGACGATGAGCCGCTCGCGCTCCGTCCGCTCGTCGATTTCCACCGCGACCTTGGCCCGCAGCTTGAGCAGCCCCCGTCCCGTTTCGTAGGCCTCTTTGATCCCGCTCACGCCGTAAATGAAACCGGCGGTCGGAAAATCGGGACCCGGAATCTTCTTCATAAGCTGCTCGACGGTGACGTCCGGATTCTCCAGCAGCAGCAACAGCCCGTCGATCACTTCGGCGATGTTGTGCGTCGGGATGTTGGTCGCATACCCCACGGCGATGCCGCCTGCGCCGTTGATCAAGAGATTGGGCACGCGGGTGGGGAGCACGAGCGGCTCCTGGCGTGATTCGTCGTAGTTCGGCCCGAAGTCGACGGTTTCCTTGTCGATGTCCGTCAGCAGTTCCTCGGCCAGCTTCGTCATGCGCGCTTCGGTATAGCGCATGGCCGCCGGCGAGTCGCCGTCCATCGAGCCGTAATTGCCTTGGCCGTCGATGAGCGGATAGCGCATGTTGAAGTCCTGCGCCATCCGCACGAGGGTGTCGTAAATCGCGGAATCGCCATGGGGATGGTAGTTCCCCATGATTTCGCCCACGATCTTCGCGGATTTGCGGTAGGCCCGCGTGGACGTGAGGCCCATCTCATGCATGCCGAAGAGGATGCGCCGGTGGACGGGCTTCAACCCGTCGCGCACGTCCGGCAGCGCCCGCCCCACGATCACGCTCATGGCGTAATCCAGGTAGGACGACTTCATTTCGTCTTCGATGGCGATGTGGCCCAACCGTTCATCGGGCGGCATTCCGAACTCCTTGTCAACCGTCATTCGTCAAATGACGTCTTCTATACGTCCAGATTCTTGACTTCGAGCGCATGCGTCTGAATGAAATTCCGCCGCGGCTCCACTTCGTCGCCCATGAGAATCGTGAAGATTTCGTCTACACCGGTCAGGTCCTCGAGCGTCACCCGCAGCAACGTGCGGGCTTCCGGATTCATCGTGGTTTCCCACAATTGACTCGGATTCATCTCGCCGAGGCCCTTGTACCGCTGAATGCTCAGACCCTGCTTGCCCATGTCGAGAATGGCCTTCACCAGCTCGTCCGTTGCGTCATAGTGCCGTTCCTGTCCACCGGCCTTGAGCCGATAGGGCGCGCGCCCGAGGCCGATGGCGGACGGAGCGAGTTTCTGGAGCTCGCGGAAGTCCGCGGAACCCACCAGCTCATGCGTGACCTCGAGGCCGTGCAACATTCCGCCGGCCTGCACGCGGCAGACGACTTTGTTGGATTGATGTTCTTCATCCTCCAAGACGTCGAAGATCGGCGTCAGCTTAGGATAGACCCCGGCCAGCGTCCGCTTGGCTTGCTCCACCACGGCAGTGAGCGCCGTGCGATTCTTCAGCAGGTCGCGGTCCAATCCCGGCTCGTCCACGAAAGCGCGGAGTATGGCGGCTTCGTGCGGCCGCTTGTTGAGCCGCGCGAGCAACGACTCGAACGCGATCATTTTCTTGAGAATGGGCAGCAGCCGCCGGCCCGTCACGTAGCCTTGCGCACCCTCCAGATACAGCTCCACGTCTTCGACCGCCAGATCGGCCAAATACTCGTTGAGCGCCGCTTCGTCTTTCAAATACCGTTCGGTTTTGCCCTTTTTGACTTTGAAGAGCGGGGGCTGCGCGATATAGACGTATCCGCGCTCGATCAGTTCCGGCATCTGCCGGAAGAAGAACGTGAGCAGCAGCGTGCGGATGTGGCTGCCATCCACGTCGGCGTCGGTCATGAGGATGATCTTGTGGTAGCGCGCCTTCGCGATGTCGAACGTGTCTTTGTCGCCCTTATCGCCTTCTTCGCGCTTGCGGCCGATGCCCGTGCCCAGCGCCATGATGAGCGTACGGATTTCGTCGCTCGTGAGCATCTTGTCGAACCGAGCCTTCTCAACGTTGAGAATCTTGCCCTTGAGCGGCAGAATGGCTTGAAACTTCCGGTCGCGCCCCTGCTTGGCCGAGCCGCCGGCCGAGTCGCCCTCCACGATGTAGAGTTCGCTCAGCGCCGGATCTTTTTCTGAACAATCGGCCAATTTGCCGGGGAGCGAGCCGCCGTCCAGCGCGCTCTTGCGTCGGATTAACTCCTTCGCCTTGCGGGCCGCTTCGCGGGCGCGGGCCGCTTCGGTCGCCTTGCCGATGATCTTGCGGGCGACCGTGGGATTCTCTTCGAAATAGTTGCCCAGCGCCTCGTTGACCGCCGCCTCGACCACACCTTTGACCTCGCTGTTGCCCAGCTTGGCCTTGGTCTGCCCCTCAAACTGCGGGTTGCGGACCTTGACACTCACGACCGCCGTGAGCCCTTCGCGCACATCGTCGCCCGTCAAGGATTCCGTGTCCTTCTTGAGCAAGTCGTTGGCGTTGGCATAGGTGTTGATCGTCCTAGTCAAGGCGGCTTTGAATCCGACCAGGTGCGTGCCGCCTTCTTTTGTATTGATGTTGTTGGCAAACGAAAAAAGATTCTCGGCGTAGCCGTCGTTGTATTGCAGAGCCACCTCGAGGATCATCTCGGGTTTTTCCACCTTGACATAGATGGGTTTGTGCAGCGGGGTCTTGGCTTCGTTCAGGTGCTCGACGAAGGAGACGATGCCGCCTTTGTAGAGAAACACCTGCTCCTTGGCTGGCTCCTTGCGTTCGTCCTTAAGCGTGATGGCGAGGCCCTTGTTCAGAAAGGCGAGCTCGCGGAGCCGCTGCGCCAGCACGTCGAAGCTGAAATCGAGGGTCTCGAAAATCTGGCCGTCCGGCTTGAAGCGCACTTTGGTGCCGCGGCGTTTCGTCTTGCCGGTCACGGCGAGCGGGGCATTCGGTTTGCCGCGTTCGTAGCGCTGTTCGAAGACCTGACCGTCCTGCCAGATTTCCAGCTCCAACCACTCGGAAAGCGCATTGACGACCGAAATGCCGACGCCGTGCAGGCCGCCCGACACGGTGTAGGCGCCCTGCTCGAATTTGCCGCCCGCGTGCAGCACGGTCAGCGCCACTTCGGCGGCCGATTTCTTCTGCGTGGGATGCATGCCGGTCGGGATGCCGCGCCCGTTGTCCACGACCGTCACGCTGCCGTCGATGTGAATGGTGACGTCGATGGTCTCGCCGAAGCCGGCCATGTGCTCGTCGACGCTGTTGTCGACGACTTCGTAGACCAAATGGTGCAGACCGTCGACGCCGGTGCTACCGATGTACATCGCCGGTCGCTTCCGAACCGCGTCAAGGCCTTCAAGAACCTTGATCTGGTCCGCGCTGTAGCTCTCGCTCTTGGGGTTGCTCGTAGAGTCGCCCATTGTCATACGTATCCCGTTTTTTCGCCGACGCCGTTCTCCCGCGTCGCCCGTCTCTCAAATTTTGATCGGCATGACGACGCACTTGAATCCGGGACTCTCAGGCTCTTGGATCAAACAGGGGCTGAGCGGCGTCTCCATTTGCAGAAAGACGGTTTCCCCGTCCATCACGCTGAAGACGTCCAACAGGTACCGGGCGTTGAATCCCGAACTGAGCGCCTCCCCTTCATAATGGGCCGGCAGTTCCTCCACGGCTTCTCCGTAATCCGGACTGCTGGAAAACAACGTCATCGCTCCCGGTGCAAACGAAACCTTGACGGCGTTGGCTTTTTCTTTCGACAGCACCGACACACGACGTAACGCGCTTTCCAGCTCGCACCGGTTCACGCTGATTCGTCTGCCGCCGTCCTTCGGGATTACCTGCTGGTAATTGGGATAACTGCCCTCCATCAGTCGAGACGTGAGGAGCAACCCGCTCTTTCGGAAGATCATCAAATTCTTGGCGAAGCCGATCAACGGCTCGCTGTCGTCCCCCTCTTCGAGCAGCCGCCGCATCTCATGCGCCGCTTTTTTAGGAATGATCGCCTTGATCTCCTGCGGAGTACCTTTTCCGACCGTCTTGCCGACTTCTTGTTCGGCTACGGCCAGGCGGTGACCGTCCGTGCCGACCAGCCGAAGAGTGGTCTTCTTGTCGGTGACGACGAGCGTGACCAATAAACCATTCAAAATGTATCGCGCATCGTTGTCCCCGGCCGCAAACAACGTTTTGCGGATCAGCTCCCTGAATCCTTCTCCTGAGAGGGGCGTCAGCCCCTCCCGCTCGATGGTCGGTAAGGCGGGATAATCCGTGCTCGGCAATCCGACGATCTTGAACTGGCTCTTCCCGGCGCGGATCGTCGTCCAGTTGTTGTCGCCGACCGTCAGCTCGATGTCACCAGGCGGCAGTTCCTTGATGATCTCAAATAACTTCCGGGCCGAAATGGTGATGCCGCCCGCTTCGAGGACGGTCGCCTTGTAGAGGCCGCGCACGGCGATTTCGAGGTCCGTTGCCACGATTTCGGCTCCGTCTTGTTTGGCTTCCAACAGCACGTTCGACAGAATCGGCATGGTGTTGCGTTTTTCCACCACGCCCTGCACCCGCTGCAGTCCTGTCAACAATTCTTCCCGCGCAATCCGTACCTTCATAGGCATAGTGTCGTCTCCACAAGGCTCTCCATGTTATCCCCGTTATCCCCGCAAAATTTTCTCTTTCAGCGCCTCGATCGCGTTGCGCAATACCTCATCCTTTTCCTTTGCCTTCGCCACCTGTCTGCATGCATGCATGATCGTCGTGTGGTCCTTGCCGCCGAAGTGGCGTCCTATCTCCGGATAGGATGCATCCGTCAGCTCGCGACAGAGGTACATTGCAATTTGTCTCGGATGCACCAACGTTTTGCTGCGCCGCCGGGATTTCAATTCCGAGATCTTGATGCGAAACTGTGCGCACACGGCTTCTTGGATGTCGTCCATCGCCACGACTTTCTTCTTGTCCCCGATCAGATCGCGGAGCACATTTTTCGCCATCTCCAGCGTGATGGCCTGCCCGGTCAGCGACGAGTAGGCCCCGAGCCGAACAAGACTCCCCTCCAACTCCCGGATGTTGCTTTTCATGGTGCTTGAAAGAAACTGGATGACGTCCTCCGGGAGGGTGATCCCTTCGTCCTCCGATTTTTTCCTCAGAATCGCGATCCGCGTCTCCACATCGGGTGGCTGCAAGTCGGCGATCAATCCCCATTCAAATCTGGACCGGAGCCGTTCTTCTATGTCCGGCATGTCCTTGGGAAAACGGTCGCTTGAAAGGACGATCTGTTTGTGTCCTTCGTACAGGGAATTGAAGGTATGAAAAAACTCCTCTTGCGTGCGTTCCTTCCCGACGAGGAACTGAATATCATCGATCATCAGCATATCGATGTGTCGGTAACGCTTCCGCAGATCCATCATCTTGTCGTACCGAATGGAGTTGATGACCTCATTTGTAAATTGTTCTGTTGTCAGGTAAGCGATCCGCAAATCCGTCTTCTCGGCGACGTGGTTGCCGATAGCATTGAGTAGGTGAGTTTTTCCGAGGCCGACACCTCCGTAAATGAACAGTGGATTGTACGTCTTCCCCGGCTGTTCCGCCACGGCCATGCAGGCCGCATGGGCGAATTGATTTCCTGAACCGACAACGAAGCTTCCAAAAGTATACTTCGGATTGAGTTGGACTCCGCGTCGGGATCTCGTCTGGTTCGTGAATCGAGGCGGTGTAGTCAATGCCTCTCCTTCCACTGTCGGCAAGGCTTCACTAGGGACAACCTTGAAACTCACAGACTGGACCTTCTCTCCTTCTCCTCCCGATACCGTGATTGCCTCGACAAGGAGCCGTTCGTAGTGTTTATCAAGCCAGTCTCCGAAAAATTTATTGGGAACCGCGATATAAGCAACCATGTCCT
>JANDJJ010000067.1 GCA_024330945.1 Nitrospira sp.
GCCGTCCCGAAGTTTGGTGATGAGCTTGGGAGCGATGCCGCCCGCGACGTAGACTCCGTCCAGTGCGAGGGCCTTTAAGGCCAGGTTGCCGGCCTCCGCTCCATAGATCGAGGCAAAGAGGTCCAAGGCTTGTTTGGCAATGTCAGCGTGTCCCGCGAGGCTGGCCTCGGCGATCACCGCGGCGGGATTGCCGGTTTTGATTTTTTCGGCCAACCAGGTCGGCTCGTTTTTCTTGGTGTCGCGCAGATACTCATAAATGGCATGGAGCCCTGGACCGGAGAGCACCCGCTCGTAACTGACGTGGAGATATTGACCGCGCAGATAGCGGAGCAGCTCGATCTCATTGTCGTTGTTCGGTGCAAAGTCCGCGTGGCCCCCTTCCGACGGCATGGGCCGATAGGTGGTTCCGTCCCAAAAGAGAATGGCTTCTCCCAGGCCTGTTCCGGCGGCGATGATCGCGAGAGCCTGCCGTTTCGCCGGAGGTTTGCCCTCGTTCAGCACTTCGACCTCGTCTGGACCCAGCAACAAAATGCCATGGGCTGTTGCTTCGAGGTCGTTGAGAAGCCGGACCTGCGGAATCGCGAACTCCTTGGCGATGTGAGCACCGTCGACCACCCAGGGAAGGTTCGTCGTCTGGCTTCGGTTATCGAGGACGGGGCCCGCAATTCCAAAGCAGGCCGCCTCGATCTGTAGCGGCATTGACGATTCATCGGTTTGGCGATCGGAGACGGATATGGCTTCCGGTAGCTCGGTCTCCTGTTGACGAGGTAGAACGGAGCGTGAGGATACGAAAAAGTCGCGGAGGATCTCTTCCAAGGAGGAGTAGTCGCCGCTGGGAAACGACTCAACGTACCGCGGCTCGGGGCGCTGGTCGGTCCAGTCGTAAAGGGCGAGATTGGTCTTGGTGCCGCCGATGTCGCCAGCGAGAATCATGGGCGAAGATTCTGGACTGCCTGACCGTGAGCCGGCAACTGCGATGCGGCTGAATGGTCCAACAGCCACACCAGCCGTCCGGCTTCCGGCGCCACCAAGGCTGCGGGGAGAACCCAATCATCCTCACTCCGGGGGGTGAGGATTTTTTTCACGACCGGTGCCTTGGGTGAGCCGGTGACCAGGAAGAGTATCACACGTGCCCGGTTGAGCACACCCAAGGTCAGTGTGAGCCGAGTCCGCACGCCTGTCGGTGCAAAGCCGACGGTCACGGCTTTTTCTCGTTCCCCAAGCGCCGCCGTACCGGGAAAGAGGGATGCGGTGTGACCGTCGTCTCCCAGACCCAGCAGGATCACGTCAAGTTTGGGAAGGGCAGGCGGCGGGCCATTCGTCAGCCGTCGTAAGACTGATTCATAGTCCTGGGCCGCGGCCTGCGGATCATCGAACTCGCCCTTCATGCGAAAGATGTGATCGTCTTGGATGCCCAACGGTTGGAACAGCACTGTCCGGGCCATGCCGAAATTGCTCTCCGGATGGTCCGGCGGCACGCACCGTTCGTCTCCAAAAAGAAAAAAGATCCGCGGCCAGTCGAAGCGGTCTTTCCAGGGAGAGGAGGCCATCGTCGTGTACAGTGTTCGAGGTGTGGACCCGCCCGAGAGGGCGAGCAGGCAGCGGCCATGGGACCGAATGGCGGCTTCGCTGAAAGTCAGAAGCAGGGTCGCCGCCCGGTCGGCCCATTCCGCTCCATCTCGTGCGAGGTGAATTTCCGGAGCGACGGGCATGTTATGGCCGAGTCTTCCGCCGAGTCGCGTGTGCCTTCGTTTGGACAGCGACTCGCCGGGTTGAGGAATGGGCGGGACTCACAGCGGCGGTGACGGCATCGATGGTCTGTGCTGGATCTCGTCCGAGCGGAACGAGCAGCGCGTGCCGGTGGTGAGTGCGCAGGGATTGGAGGTCACCGGCCGCCTGGGCGCGGGCCAGGGTGCCGAACGAAAAGGATTTGCCGGGGATTGGGAGATCGGGCGTCATACGATCAATCAATTGGAGAAAGAGGCCTGTTGATGGGCCTCCTTTGTGGAGCTGGCCGGTCGAGTGCAAATACCGAGGCCCATAGCCGAACGTGGTGGTGACGTGATGACGGGCCACGAGGGTTTTTCTGAGCCGCGTGACAGCCTGCTCGAAGGGACGAGAGGGCGTTGTGTAGGCCAAGATGGCGACGTATGTACCGGGCTTCAGGCGAGCCGACAGGTCTTGCGCCGCTTGTTTGGGGTTGTGTCGCAACAACTCCGGCAGTTGGCGTGTTGATTGGAACATGCTCAAGACCTGGTTGGTGTTGTCCTTGCTCTCTTGGACGTTCGGTTGGTCGAACGGATGGATTCCCAAGAGATGGCCGGCCACGGCGGTGGCGAATTCCCAGCGAAAGAATTCGGCGCCCAGATCGTATCGATCACGAAGATCCAATTGAAGCACGGGCCGGCCTGCATTTTTCAGAGCCTGGATCTGCCGATCGAGCCGTGCATTGTCGTCCTTCTGAAGACGCAGATAGACGAACAGTCGGTCGTCGCCGTAGGAGGAAGGACGAAGAACCGGCTCCTGGGCCACGGGGATCAAGCCCGTTCCTTCCTTGCCGGTGCTTTCAGCCAACAATTGCTCGACCCACAGCCCGAAGGTGGACAGGGCTGGTGATGTAATGACCGTGACCTTGTCTCGTCCGGATTTGGCGAGGCTTCCCATGACCGCGCCGAGATAGGCGCCGGGGTTGGCCTCGATGGGAGTCTGGGTCTTGCAGTGTGTCGCCATCTCGGCCGCCCGGTCCAACAGCTTGGGCAGGTCAAGTCCAAGGAAGGCGGCAGGAACCAGGCCGAACAACGAGAGGACGGAGTAACGACCGCCGATGTCGGGGGGATTCGTGAAGATCCGGCGGAATCCGTGGTCCCGTGCCAATCGTTCAAGCCCGGTTCCCGGATCGGTGATGGCGATGAAGTGATCGCCGGTGCGGTTTTTCGTCGCCTTGTGAACCAGCCCCCAGAAATGGGCGAACAGGGACAAGACTTCAATGGTGCCCCCGGACTTGCTCGCGACGAGGAACAGGGTTTTGGAGGGAGTCAGCGCGCTGGTCACTGCCCGAACCCATCCCGGCACGGTGGAATCGAGGACCCACAGTCGTGAAAATCCTTTGGCCTGTCCGAACGAGGCGCGGAGGACTTCCGGCCCCAAACTGCTGCCGCCCATGCCGAGGAGAACAACATCCGTGACACCCATAGCCTTGGTTTCAATGACACAGTCGCGAAGATCGTCGAGTCGTTCTCGCATGTGATCATGGACGGTCAACCAGCCGAGTCGATCGGTGATCTCGGTGGAATCGTCTTTCCAGAGTCGGTGGTCTTTCCCCCATAATCGATCGATGACCCGATTTTGATCCAACTCTTCCATTGCCGAACGAACCGTGGCATGAAACGGCACCGGGAGCGCCTTTCGCGGTGGAGTGGACATGGGTTTCCTCATGGACAAGGTGGTCTGACCGATTCAGGAGTTAGGTTGCATCATAGGAATCTTCCCAGGAAAAGACAATGATTCCATTGACCGAGTTTATTTCTTATCGGTTGCCAGCCGGATGACTAAAGGCATCCCATCGACCGCCGACCACGCGAGGGATTGCGCCTGCTCGCGAGAGAGTTCCAACAGCAGGTAGGGGCTTGGGTCGGAGGAGGAGGACTCTCCCCTGGAGAGCGATGACGCCCATTCGTTCAAGCTCCGCCACCAGGTTTTCGCTCCCGCCCACATCCGGCGGAAAAGGTCTTCTTCATCAGAAGGTCGCACTTCGATGGTCAGGGCAGGGATGAACGACAAGGTATAGGTCGTCGGCATGTCGGCAAGAGACAAAGGGGCCTGCTCGACGGAAACGGTGGGATCAACGGTGCGACGGGCGATGGGAGGGCGCGCAATCAGCCGGTACGTGCCGTGAACGGCGGTTGGCATCCTGAATGACCAGGCGACAATAGGAATACGGTAAAGGTCGAGGCCTCGACCCTTGATGTGGATGGTATGCGTCGCAAGGTCGATCAGCAGGTAGTTGTGGGGGCGCGCGGCCAGCTTGACCTCTTCCTGAAGCACGCGAGTCACTTCTTGTAACGAGACGGAGTCGTTCAGATCCACGTCAGGAAAAGGCCCCTGGTCTTCCGCCCAGGAGGGTGGGGTCGAAAGGACGAGAAAGAGGAACAAGAGCCAGGGGGAAAAGAATCGGGAAGGCGTTGCCGAGCCGTCTGAGCTAGAAAATGATGATCGGTGTCCCAATCCGAGCCACTCGATAGATGCTCTTGAGATCGTCGTCATTCAGCCGGATGCAACCGTGTGTTACGTTTTTGCCGAGCAGGCGTGTGTAGAGCGTACCGTGGATGAAATAGCCCTTCCCGAATCCCAACGCATAGGCGCCGAGCACGCCCTGTTCGATACGGTCGGCTTGATTGCGGGGAACTTCCAGCCCTTCTTCGATAAAGGCCCAATCGGGTTTGACCCACGCCGGGTTGAGGAGCTTGGACTGGACGAAGAATGCTCCGCGCGGCGTGTCGAAGACCCATTGGTCGCTCGTTTCTCCCGGTTTGGGAAGGATGGTGCCGCTGCCGGTCGAGGCCAGGGCGTCCACAAGAATATCGTCTCGTCGCTTAAGATAAAGATGGTTGCGGGCGGTGTCCACGAGAATGTACGGCTCCTGCGGTTTGAGCCGGGACAGTTGTTTTGACAAGGCCTTGTATCGGGCTTGCAGAGAGGAAAGGGCGGGAGGGGGATCTTCGCGATGGCCAAAGGTGACAAGGGAAGCCGAGACGGCTGGTGGAGATGCCGGGGTGGCGGATTCGCTGCGCTGCGACAGAGAGGCAGTCGGGACCCCGATTAGGAGAAGCAATGAACAGGCAACCAGCCACTGTCTCATAGGTAAGGTTTAGGTTGCGTCTCGTGGTTGCTGCAACTCGGTTAAAGCCAAGGTGATGGCGTTCTGTTCGGCGAGGGCTCCGACGATGGTCACCGGCGTGCCGGCCACAACGCGGGAGAACACTCTCTGCATATGAGAATTGTCCAGCATGATGCAGCCCAACGTTTGGGATGTCCCCGTCGAATCCATCCCATGAATTTCAATGAGCCCGCCGATGGAGGCCGTTGGGGAAACGGCTCCGGCTTGAACGGCGGCTCGAAAGCGCCGCCGGTCCTCCTCGTTGGGATAGTCCAGCAGCAGGGCGCGGAAAAATTGCGTTTCACCCTCTCCCTTCAGCGCGACGACTCGGTAACGACCTTCCGGCGTGGCTCCATCTCCCTGCACCAGTTTGTCTTTGAGGCCGTTGTAGCCCAGCCGAACGGGATAGGACGACGTCATCTTCCCGTTCTCATAGAGGAGCAATTCCCGGTCCACTTTGCTCACGATAATGGCCGGCGACCGGTGGACACGGGACCACTCCACGGTCTGCCGGACCATGAGTTGCCATCGTGCGATCTGTCGGGCGTCCGCGTATCGCTTCAGGTCCCGTGTCAACACTGCGGTCTGAACGTCAAGGGTCTCGTTGGCCTGTGTGGTGATGTCGAGAGACCGGGCATAGTCCCGTTGTTGAAAAAACGATCGCGCCTGTTTCAGCAGGAGATCCGTCTGGGTCAATTCTTTTCCCAACACGATATGGCCGCCCAATGATGCCACGTGGGAGGACAGAGCCGACAGACGCTTGTCGAGCCCGGCGATCGCGGTCTCGGCCCTTCGGCGGAGGGCGGCTTGCTCCTCTTGGAGCCGGACCAAGGTGTCATCGCCATGGGCGAGCAATTGTCGCAGCTCGTCTTCGATGCTGTTGGATTCCCATGGCCAGCGGATGAGATCGTCATAGGCCTGCGCGCGTATTTTGAGGGCGGCCCATCGGGTAGCGAAGGAGGCGTACTCGTCCGCTGCCGTGTGGGGAGCTCCCAGTTCGATCAATTGGTGATCAACGGCGTCGATGTCGGCGATGAGCTCGGGAGGAATGGCCGGAGTGCAGCCGGTCGCCAGGAGGGCGAAGAAGCCTATCACCAGGTATCCCGGGCGAAAACACGTGCGCCGTCCGAAAAGCCCCGGCACCTCACTGCTTGGGGAAGGAAGAGCCTTTTCTCGGCTTGACCTTGGCGATGGCATCTTGAATCTCGACCGAAATGGCGCGGCTTTTTTCATCGATGGCCTTGGCTTGGGCTTGGGCGGCCTGATAGTCCTCTTTGTCGATCGACGCCTGGACCTGTGTCAGGGAAGCGGTCAGTGCCTCGATGTCACTCTTGATTGACTCGATGGCCGCCCGGTCTTTTCCGACCGGCGCCTTCGCGATCAACTGACGAGTGGATGACACGGCTTCTTGGGCGACTTGTTGAGCCTGAAGAGCCGCCGTCTTGGCCTCTTCCTTTTTCTGAGAGGCTGCCGACGAAACAACGGCCGCCTCATTAGCGGTCGAAACGGCCAGCTCCTCGACTTTTCCATAGTCTTGGAACGGCGCAAACTTGCCTTCTTGCTCGGCCGCTTCTTGTTTTAAGGCGGTGAGCTTTCCTTCGAGCTTTGCGTATTCTTCAGGAGCGTACACGTTGGCGCCGCGTTCCCGAGCCTGTTTGACGGCCTGTTCCGCCGCCTCGATTTTCTCAGAGGGAGGTTTGGCACAGCCTCCAATGAGAAGGGTGGTCAGGACAAAGAGCATCGCAGTCTGGCGCATAGGCTTCACGGGGGCCTCCATCATGCCTGAACGAGAGTGACGGGTACGCGAAGAATTTTTACCACGCATCATTCTTCTAGCAAACTCGGTACCAAGCGGCACCATCAAATTATCGGGATAATGACATAAAGAGGCATGATTGCCAAGGTTAGGAAAGGAGACGTGAGGCGAGAGGGTTTGTCCCTGTGGCGATCTGGCATCATTGCGCTCGTCTTGTTTAGTGTGATGGCCTCTTTCCTGGTTTCAGAATGCCGAGGTCGTCGGGTTCCCGCCGATCGATACGCATAACACTGTGAATTGACAGGGGTGAGGGGCGCTCCTATAATACCACCTTCCATTTTTCAACGCATCAACGAAGCTTCTTTTTGAGAGAGCGGCAAGTCGGAAGGGAGGGCGCGTGTCATTTACATTTCGGCAACCATCAAATCTCAAGAGAAAACGCGAGCACGGTTTTCGAAAGCGCATGAGCACGAAGAACGGACGGCGGGTCCTGGCGCGTCGTCGGGCCAAAGGGCGTGCCCGATTGACGGTGTGATGCGCCGGTCGCAACGCGCCCGCCTGGGCGTGTTTGCCGACCGCGTTGGGCCGCCGTGCGAGCGTGTCCCCATCCTTTGCCTGCCTTGAGCTGTTTCTCCGGGTCGCTGTCGAGCAGCGTCTTGCCGTAGACTCTCGGTGCGAGCCGAGTTGAAGATGGAAAGGCCGGAGGGCATTTTTCTGCGGGTGAGTCGAGAGATCGAAGCGGTCAAGCGCCATGGCCGACGAGTTTCGACGGAACTGTTCAACATGCTGATTTACACGATGGAGGATGGGCCGGCTCGCGTAGGGATTATCGTCGGTCGCCGGTTTGGAAACGCGGTTCGGCGAAATCGAGCCAAGCGCGTGTTTCGGGAGTTGGTCCGACAGTGTCATCATGATTTCGCTCCAGGGCAGGCAATCCTTGTTTTCCCAAAGCGTGAGGCATTGACGCGGCCGTTTCATGAGTTGGCCGTCGCATGGGGAACAACATTGCGGCGAGCGAACGTGCTTCAGTCGAGGTCGGCGTAGGATGATGGGTATGCAGAGACTGTGTCTGTGGCTCATTCGTGCCTATCGCTACGTGGTTTCTCCGTGGGTGGGGCCGGCCTGTCGGTTCGACCCAACCTGTTCGCAATATGCGTTGGACGCGATTGCTCGATACGGGGTCTTGCGTGGAGGGGGATTGGTGCTCGTTCGTTTGCTCAAGTGTCATCCATTCCATCCCGGCGGAGAAGATCCGGTCAGGTAACGTCAGGAGCCGTTGCCGTTGTGCGCGTAACGAGAGCAGGCGCACGACAAATAGACGATCTATATTGATACATGGAAAAGCGGCTCGTTGTTTTTCTAATTTTGTCTCTGGCGATCATTTTCGGCTACGAATTCGTCCTCAACGAGTTGGGCCTGATCCCGCCTCCTCCACCTCCGTCGGAAGAATCGTCAACGGAGTCCTTCCCGCAATCCGTCGCCGATTCCCGGCAAGGTGACGCCCCGTTGGTTGGGGTGGATGCGCAAGGTCAATCAAAAAAGTCCGCACCCTCGACGAGCAGGCCTCAGAGTTCTGGGAGCGTGGAGCCTCAGACGGTGGAGGTGGATACCGGGCTGTATCGGGCGCGATTCAACAGCCGTGGCGCGGTGCTGACGGGATGGGAGCTCAAACGTTATCGAGGCAGCGCGCCGAGTCGGCCCCCCGTGGAACTGGTGAGACAAGGGGGAAAGTTTGCGGATCCGTTGGCGATCGGGGTGAACGACGCAACGTTGACGCGGGAGCTGAACGAGGGAACCTACCGGGTTGAACAGGATTTTAAGACGCTTGATCAGGCGAACCCCACGGGGCACGTGGTCTTTTCCTACGAGAGCGCGGATGGAGAAGTTCGGCTGGAGAAGCGCCTGACGTTTCATACGGATAGTTACGTCGTCGATATCGAATTGAGTCACAAGGGTCTTGGAGAGTTCGTAGAAGTCGGTCTGGGGACCAATTTTGGGATCGTGGAATGGGGAGAGGGATTTATCGGCGCCATTGGCCCTGTTTCCATGGTCGACGGTGAGCGGGATGTGAACGTGCCCGATTCCGAAGCCGAACGACAGGGTATGATTCAATGGGCCGGGCTGCAAGACAAGTACTTCTTGGGCGTGGTCATTCCTCAGAAGGTCGGAACGGTTCGGGTGAAGAAAGAGGACGCGAAGTTGGTCTCGAGTTCCGTTCGCTTTCCCGCCGGAGGGGAGGATTCTCTGGGGTTTCGCCTGTATGCGGGACCCAAGGAATATGACGCGCTTCGCGGTCTTCAGATAGGCCTGGAAGATACGATCGACTTTGGATGGTTCATTTTTGGGAGTTGGAGCGTGGTCAAGTCGGTGGCCAAGCCGATCTTTTACGTGTTGCGAGCCATCAACGAACACACCAACAACTATGGAGTCACGATCATTCTCCTGACCGTCGTGATCAAAGTGGTCTTTATCCCGTTGCAGTATAAGAGCTACAAGGCCATGAAGCAGATGCAGGAGATTCAGCCGAAAATCCAGGCTCTTCAGGAAAAATTCAAAGATGACCGGGATCGGTTGAACCGAGAGCTCATCAAGGTCTATCGCGATAATAAGGTCAATCCGGTCGGCGGCTGTTTGCCGATGTTGTTGCAAATGCCGGTGTTCGTGGCCTTGTTCAATATCCTGAATGTCGCGATCGACCTACGGCAGGCGCCGTTTGCGCTCTGGATTGACGACCTGTCGGTTCAAGATCCGTACTATGTTTTCCCCATCGTGATGGGCGTCACGATGGTCATTCAACAAAAGATCACTCCCACGACCATGGATCCGACGCAGGCCAAGGTCATGCTCATGCTGCCGGTCTTTATGACGTTTCTGTTCCTGAATTTTCCCGCCGGGCTGGTTTTGTATTGGATGACCCTCAACACGTTGAATATCGTGCAACAGCTCGTGACGGAGCGGTTGTTTTTCCCTCGCTCTCAGCCTGCGCCCGCCGTGGGTGAAGAAGCCGAGAAGAAATCGTCTTGACCCATTCCAAGTGCGTCTTGGCCGAGGTCGCGCGGCGTGGAGTGCCGGGAGCGACGCGGTAGAGGGTGCGTGAGGGGTATGGAGAAAACAAGAGAGGATACCATTTGCGGAATTGCTACCCCGGCCGGTGAGGGTGGAATCGGAATTGTGCGGATCAGCGGACCGGATGCCCTGGCCGTAGCCTCGCGAATCGTGCGCCTGCGGTCGAAACGCGGGATGGAATCCCTTTCCTCTCACCGGTTGCACGTGGCGGATCTGATATCGGGAGCGATGTTGGGGTATTCCGGCAGTCCCACGCACGATGCGGAGTTGAACGTACCGGAAGTCATCGATGAAGGGCTCGTCGTATGGATGAAAGCGCCGCATTCCTACACGGGAGAGGATGTGGTGGAGATCCACTGTCATGGAAGCCGGGTGGTTTTGCGGATGGTGTGCGAGGCCTGTGTCCGGTCGGGAGCTCGCCTTGCGGAGCCGGGGGAGTTTACAAAACGGGCGTTTTTGAATGGCCGGTTGGATCTCTCTCAGGCCGAGGCGGTGTTGGAGACGATTCGGGCGTCGTCTGAAGCGGCGTTGCGCATGGCGCAGCGCAATCTTCGCGGAGAACTGGGGTTGCGAGTGAATCAGTTACGAGGTCGCTTATTGTCATTGCTTTGTGAGGTTGAGGCGGGCATTGATTTCGGCGAGGAGGATATTTCGTTCATCCAGCGAGATCAATTGATGGGCTCATTGGAAGAGACGCTGGCGGACGTCGAGCGTGTTTTAGATTGTGCTGCATTGGGACGTCGGCTGCGGGAGGGAGCGAGGGTAACGATTGTCGGGCCGCCGAACGTGGGCAAATCGAGCCTGCTGAACGTGCTGTTGGGCGAAGATCGGGCGATCGTCACGGATGTCCCAGGGACGACTCGTGATGTGATAGAAGAATCGGTCGTTTGGGACGGTGTCGTGGTGACCTTGATTGACACAGCCGGTGTTCGGGAGACGGACGATGTCGTTGAACAGGAGGGTATCAAACGAACAAGATCCGCCGTCGAACAGAGCGATCTTATCCTCTATGTACTGGATGCGAGCGGAGGAGGGACTTGGTCGGACTGGTGCCCGCCGCTGGCGATCGGGAAGCATCAACGGTTGTTGTTGGTGCTGAATAAGAGCGATCTGGCGGAGGACGGTGTCGCGGCCAAGGCGGCCGGTATAATGGCGCAACGCTTGGGGGTGGGGGTGAAGACCGTCGTCACATCGGTCCGGACTGGGATGGGGATTGATGATCTGAGGCAGGCAATCCGTGAGGAGCTTACGAAAGGGGTGCTGGAGCCGAAAGAAGGAATTGTCTTTATCAATGCTCGTCACCGTCTCGCTTTGGAGCGGGCACGGGTGTCGCTTGAGGAGGCGTTGGACTCCATTCGAAGCGGGCGGGACGCAGAGTTCATCGCGGTTGATTTACGCGGGGCGTCCGATGCCCTTGGGGAAATCACGGGGGCGATTACGTCGGATGAGATTTTGAATCGAATTTTTTCAACGTTTTGTATCGGCAAATAGCGAGGGACGGTCACCGTGGACGTTGACGTGATTGTCGTGGGGGGCGGTCATGCCGGCTGCGAGGCGGCGTTGGCGGCGTCTCGGATGGGTGTGAGGACGCTCTTGCTCACGATGGATCGGACTCGGATCGCACAAATGTCCTGTAATCCGGCCGTCGGTGGAATCGCCAAAGGGCATTTGGTGAAAGAAATCGACGCACTGGGCGGTGAAATGGGTCGGAACACCGACCAAGCGGGCATTCAGTTTCGGTTCATCAATACAAAGAAAGGGCCGGCGGTCCGCGCATTAAGGGTCCAATGTGATAAGGCGCGCTATCGAGAGGTCATGCAAGCGACGCTGGCCCGCGAGCCTCATCTGACCATTGCCGAAGGAACCGTCGATCGCCTGCTCACCAAGGGAGGGGCGATCGACGGCGTCGTCACGGGGAGCGGCGAGGTGATCAAGGCAAGAGCCGTTGTCTTGACATCGGGTACATTTCTTAAGGGATTAATCCATATTGGCCTGAATCGTTTTCCGGCCGGCCGAGCGGGCGAGTCGTCCGCGGAGCATTTGACGGATTGCATGCGAGATCTGGGATTTGAGGTGGGGCGTCTCAAGACAGGGACTCCGCCGCGATTGGACAAGAATACAATCGACTTTTCGGTCATGATTCCTCAGGCGGGTGATGATCCGCCATCCCCCTTTTCCTATCGGACCGAACGGATCGAGCAGCCGCAAGTTCTCTGTCACCTCACGTACACCAATACAAGAACCCATGAGATTATCCGAGAGAATTTGGATCGCTCACCCCTCTACAGCGGTGTGATTTGCTCGACGGGACCGCGTTATTGCCCTTCTATTGAGGATAAAGTGGTGCGTTTTGAGGAAAAGGAGCGGCATCAGATTTTCGTTGAGCCGGAAGGATTGAATTCGAATGAGTTCTATCCAAACGGAATCTCTACAAGCCTGCCCGTTGACGTTCAGGCGGAGATTCTCAAAACAATTCCAGGGCTGGAACATGCCAAGATGCTCAAGCCTGGCTATGCAATAGAATATGACTATTTTCCGCCTCGACAGTTGATGAGCACACTCGAAACGAAACTCGTCAGAGGTCTGTATCATGCCGGGCAAATTAACGGAACGTCAGGTTATGAGGAGGCTGCGGCGCAAGGCCTTATGGCAGGGATCAATGCAGTTCTTGCAATAAAGGGGGAACCTCCCCTAGTCCTCGATCGATCCCAAGCTTACATCGGGGTCTTGATTGACGATTTGATCACGAAAGATGTCTATGAGCCTTACCGGATGTTCACGTCTCGGGCTGAGTATCGCCTCCTTCTTCGTCACGGCAATGCCGACCTGCGGTTGATGGAACTTGGATTTCAGGTTGGACTGATTGAAAGAGCGATGTATGAAAGGCTCGTCAAAAAAAAGGCGCTGATCGAAAGAGAGGT
>JANDJJ010000068.1 GCA_024330945.1 Nitrospira sp.
GCACCAGCAACCCTCCCTCCAGCGCGAAGAAGCGCCGCACCCAACCAAACCGACTCACCAGTGTTTTAACCGGCTGAAATTCCTGACGGTCTGCTCCAGGCACACCGCCAAGTCCCTGGCGGTGTTATAGATGGCCTGGTGTTCGTAGCGAGCCATCGTGTCAAAGCAGGGAACGCAGGGGGCGTTGCCCCCTGCACCCCCACATCACCAAATCACTCAAATGATCAAAGCCTCAATACTGATCCGCATGCATGCCACCACGCACACACCAGACCTGGAAGCTGAAGTTCTTAGGGGTGGCGCCCACGCTGCCAGAGAAGAAGAACACGAGCCAGGCGTTGGAAGGGTTAAAGGCGTCCGCCGATGCCGACCAATACCTGGCCGACTGGACGTTCGTAAAGGGATGGCCCGGCGGGAGGGTCGGGGGGGCTGAGACAGCAGGATCCACCAGGCTCGCCAGCTCTGGAATGGACGGCAACCGCCAGCCTTTCTGCCCACCGACGATCTTGTTGGCGCAGGTGAAACGGGCATCGCTCCATGTGGCCGCCGCCGCCTGCGGCGACTGCTCCCAGACCAGCCCAGTGTTGTTGTCCCGGACCGCGGCGTTGGTGAAGGCCGTCAGCATTTTTTTCGGACGAGCATTCCTCGGTAGCGAACGGAGACATCGAGCATCCATTGATGGCGTGTCACCGGCGCATCGGCAAACACCCATTCGCTTTTGTTCAGGAATCTTCAGTATGGGAGCGTCAGGGATCGACGTGTGCAACCGGGTCGGAAGGTGTGTCTGTGCCCTTGCAATGGGGGCCCCCCGAAAACAAACTTTCCAAGCGATCGGGGCGTGTTGTGCGCGTGAAGCGGTCAAACTCACACATACATTGGCCGATTGTCGCCAAGAGTGACCCAGCCGCGCACGATGCGATACACAAACCAGAATCCCACCAGCGTGATCGGTAACCATACGAAGAGGATGCCGATCCCAAGGGTTGCAACAATGAAGGCCCCGCAAAGGGAGATCCAGAGCAGTCCGAACCAGAAGGTTCGGATCTGCCAACGAAAGTGTGATTCAAGCCAGGTACCGCGAACATCTTTCCGCTTGATATAGTTCAGGACAACCGCAATGATCGAAGGCCAGCCGGTGAGGAAAGAGCCGACCACCGTGGCAGTGCCCATGATGCCGGTCAGCAGGCTGAAGGCGTGTAGGGCGTACACGACTTTTGTCCACGTGACAAGTGAATCCACGAGTTCGCTCCGTCTCTTATTGTCGTGGGTCAGGGAACTAACAGAGAACCTGGCCCTCCCAGTTTGTCGAGCTGGATCTGAATCAGACGCCGTGGAACCACTGGATGTTCTTCCAGAACCGGACACGGCTGGTTACGAAGAGCGTCTGCTGAAATGCGTGTGCGATGGGACCATGGCCCCGACGATCAATATAGAGGCTGCTTTCTTCCCATCCATCACTGGACGGCATCCTGGTCCAAGCCCAGGCCTCATCCACCAACGTTGTGCCCAAAAGAGTCTTCCTGAAAGCTGGAAGAGTAGACGAGGCGAAATGCCGGCATGAGTTCCGCCGGTCTCAAAAAAACCAGCTTGTCCACGCACTGCAAGGAGAACCGGCCGGCACGGTTCACTCCGGTCAAACCAGTATCGGCAGGCTTTACTTCAAGCGTGGCCCTTCCGCGTTACGAGCATCCGCTTGTGGCGCCGCAACTGACGCATTTCAGGCACGTCCCGTTGCGCACCATCGTAAACTGCTTGCACTCGGGACAAGGGTCTCCCTCATATCCCTTTACCTTGGCGCTTTGCACTTCCGTCAGGGTCAAGGTCTCGCGCTTGATTTCAACTTGCCTGGCGACATTACGCCCATTTTCGTGATTCCTGCTTTTTCCGCCGTTCCGACGAACGGGCAGGTGCTCGGTGAGGACCGCGGAGGTAGCCAAGGTCTTGAGGTCCGCCTCTTCTTCCACACACTCGGGGTCCATATCATCCTTTTTCATCGAATCCATCCGCAGATCTTCTTCCTTGACCTGCGCCAGATCGTAACGGTCCAAATACGTGATCGCCAGTTCGCGGAAAATGTAGTCGATGATCGAGGTCGACATTTTGATGCGGTCGTTCAACTTGACCGGTCCGTTGGGCTCGAACCTGGTGAAGACGAACGCATCGACGAACTCTTCGAGCGGGACGCCATGTTGCAAGCCGAGAGAAATGGCAATGGCGAAACAATTCATGAGGCTTCGGAACGCCGCCCCTTCCTTGTGCATGTCGAGGAAGATTTCGCCGACAGTTCCATCCTCGTATTCGCCGGTTCGGAGATACAGTTTATGACCACCGATGATCGCCTTCTGCGTATAGCCGTTCCGCCGGCTCGGCAACGGCCGCCGCTTGGCCAGATATCGGACCAGCACGCGCTCGGTGACCTTCTCTGCAACCGCCTCCACCGCCCCCGCGGCCTCTGCCGCCTTTCCGTTATCGGTCGAGGCGCTCAGCGGCTGGCTCAGCTTCGACCCGTCTCGATAAATCGCCACCGCCTTGAGCATACTTTCCCAGGCCAGCCGATAGGCCTGTTTGACGTCTTCCACGGTGGCATCATGCGGCATGTTGATCGTTTTGCTGATTGCACCGCTGATGAACGGCTGTGCCGCAGCCATCATGCGGATATGAGCTTCCACAGCAATAGAGCGACGCCCGATCCGACCGCAACGATTGGCGCAGTCGAAAACCGGAAGGTGTTCGGGCTTGAGGTGCGGCGCCCCTTCTACCGTCATGGTACCGCAACAATAATCGTTCGCTGCGGCAATCTCTTCCTGGGTGAAACCAAGTGCCTTGAGCATGTTAAAGGAAGGGCTATTGAGCTGGCTTTCGCTGAAACCCAACTTCTCCGTGCAAAAGGACTCCCCCAGCACGAACTTGTTAAAGGCGAACTGGATATCAAACGCCTGGGCCAGGCCGTTTTCGACACGAGCCAGCGCCTCGTCATCGAACCCCTTCGACCGCAACGAGTCATGGTTGATGAACGGCGCCTGCTTGAGGGTTTGCGCGCCGACGCAGTAGCGCACAATGTCCTGGACTTGTCCCTCCGTATACCCCAGCGTCGACAACGCGAGCGGCAAACTCTGATTGATGATCTTAAAGTACCCCCCGCCGGCCAATTTCTTGAATTTCACCAGGGCGAAATCCGGCTCGATGCCGGTCGTGTCGCAATCCATGACCAAGCCGATCGTGCCGGTCGGAGCAATGACCGTTACCTGTGCGTTGCGATACCCATAGGCTGTCCCCAGCTCGAGCGCCCGGTCCCATGCCCGCCTGGCGGCAAGCAGGAGATCAGGCGGACAATGCTCCGGCTGAATCCCAGTTGGTTTGATCGTCAGACCTTCATATTCCTCACGCGGGGCGTTGTAAGCCGCACGGCGGTGATTGCGGATCACCCGCAGCATGTGATCACGGTTTTTCGCGTAGCCTGGAAACGGTCCCAATTCGGCGGCCATCTCCGCCGACGTGCTGTAGGCCTCGCCGGTCATGATGGCCGTAATGGCCGCACAGATTGCACGACCCTTGGGTGAATCATAGGGAATCCCTTGACGCATCAATACCGTGCCCAAATTGGCATACCCCAAGCCGAGTGTTCTGAACCGATAGCTCTTCTCTGCGATCGACCGACTGGGAAACGACGCCATCAACACGCTGATTTCCAACACGATCGTCCACAGCCGCACGGCGTGCCGGAAATGTTCCAATTCAAATCGACCGTCGGCGGTATAAAACGCCGCCAGGTTGAGTGAAGCCAGATTACATGCGGTATCGTCCAAAAACATGTATTCCGAACAGGGGTTCGACGCATTGATCCGCCCGTCTTCCGGACAGGTATGCCATTCGTTGATCGTCGTATCGTACTGGGTGCCGGGATCCGCGCAGACCCACGCGGCCCAGGCGATCCGATCCCACAGCTCGCGGGCCTTGAGGGTTTTGCAGATCTTGCCGTCAATCCGGCGCGTGAGATGCCAATCGCCGTCGGCGTCAAGGGCGGCGAAAAACTCGTTGGGCATTCGCACGCTGTTGTTTGAATTCTGCCCCGACACGGTTTGATAGGCCTTGCCGTCCCAGTTGGTGTCGTATTCGTGAAAGACAAAGTGTGTGAATCCCTGCTGCGCGTAGGAAAACATTCGCTGGATATAGGCCTCCGGCACCATGTCTCTTCGCGCCTGCGCCAAGGCTTCCCGCAAGATCGGATTCGTCTTGGGGTCGAGGTCCAGTTTCAAGACCCCTTGGCCGTCAACGACGTGGCACGCCTTCAGCACGCCGTTCAGGCGTTGCGCGCAAATTTTCGACCCGGTCACCATCGCCGCGACCTTCTGTTCTTCGATCACTTTCCACTCGATAAACTCTTCGATGTCGGGGTGGTCTAGGTCCAGACAGACCATCTTGGCGGCGCGCCTGGTTGTTCCGCCCGATTTAATCGCGCCGGCGGCCCGATCGCCGATCTTGAGAAAAGACATCAGGCCCGACGACTTGCCTCCGCCGGACAGTCCCTCCCCCTCGCCACGCAGTTTGGAGAAGTTGGTGCCGGTCCCGGAGCCGTACTTGAACAATCTGGCCTCGCGAACCCAGAGATCCATGATGCCGTTTTCGTTGACCAGATCGTCCTCGATCGATTGGATGAAACAGGCATGGGGCTGGGGATGTTCAAACGCGTTCGTCGCCTTGACGACCTCGCGGGTGGCGGGATCGACGTAATAGTGCCCCTGCGCCGGACCCGACAAGCCATACGCGTAATGGAGGCCCGTGTTGAACCACTGCGGGGAGTTCGGGGCGGCCATCTGCCGCGCCAGCATGTAACACATCTCATCGTGGAAAGCTTCGGCGTCCTCCGGCGTTGTGAAGTAGCCGTACGACTTTCCCCAGTGCGTCCAACATCCGGCCATTCGCTCGAAAACTTGGCGCGCATCGCGTTCCCCGCCCAACAGGGGTTTCCCATCCGGTCCCGTCAGCGTTTGTCCCTGCTGATCATATTGAGGGACCCCCGCTTTTCGGAAGTATTTCTGAGCCAAAATATCGACGGCCAATTGAGACCATTGCTCCGGCACGTCGATGTTGTCGAGCTTGAATACGACGGACCCGTCCGGATTGCGAATCTCGGACGACCGTTTGACAAACGTGATGCCGTCGTAGGGACTCTGACCGCGATGGGTGAATCTTCGTTCAATCCTCACGGGATTCCTCCTTGTGGAAACAGAACCGCCTGGCATTGCGAGCCAACGTACAATGTGTCCTCTTCGAGCTTGGCCATAAGGATATGAGAACTTCTTCTTCCTCTCACCTTCATGACAGCCAAACAGTGGAGAGACTACATATAGCTATCGACCTTTTTTGTCAACACTAAATATAGTGGGTTCTCTGTGAAATTTGGGGGGAACCTGTGGATAGTCGGCCCTGCTGTGTTAGGGCCGATTTTATTCTGAGTTTTATCCTGATTGGAGTCGGTTATCCACAGGATCACCGGGTTGGCAGGGCACATCAAGATCTTTAGGATCTTTCTTGCAGCAGGCGTTCGATTGTTTTTGCCACTTCCTCCGCTCCGCTGATCGGGACGAACCGGCCACCGATCCCGAGCACGACCACCTTGGTCCCGATCGCCTGGGTTTCATACCAACTGAAAAGCCCCCAATTTTTTCGAATCGTGGCCGGTCGAACGACGCCGTCCATGAGTTGCTTGCTCTGAGCGCGAATGACCTCATGAATGAGCCGTTGATCCCGCGCGGAAGTCCGTTCATCCAGTCGATCGAGCGCCCGATGCAACTCCGACTCGACGAACCGGACATAGTCATCCGTCGTCGGATTCGACCATGCCGCCCCGACCGCGCCGGCGAGAATCACCACCAAGAAGACTAAGCGGGCAAGGCTCATCTCGCGCTCCGAGATGCTCCGACACTCTCATCTCTTCGCAATCCGGCCAAGACAAGCATCCGCCCGATCGGATTTGCGTTCATACGGCGTGAGACAGCCCCGGAGCGTCGTTCCTTTCTTCCGGCTCAATGTGACGCCTGAGAGACCAAACCGCCAAGAGACCCGGCAATGCGACCACAAAGGTCAGGACAAAGAACTCCACCCATCCGACTGCCTCCACGATACCGGCGGACGGGCGCCCCGCGAAGACTCGTCCCAATGCCTCAAGAGACGACAACAGCGCGAACTGGGTCGCCGTGTAGCGAGGGTCGCACAGCGACATCACCAATGCCACAAAGGCGGCCGTCCCCATTCCACCCGTCACGTTTTCGACCACGACCGCCACCGTCAGGACGGCGACGCTCTTCTCCGTCAGGGCCACGACGGCAAATCCCAGATTCGACACCGCTTGCAACAGGCCAAAAAGCAAGAGGGCGGAAACGAGGCTCATCCTCGTCATCATCGCTCCTCCGAGCAAAGCGCCGGCGAGCGTGGCGAAGATCCCGACCCCCTTCACCGTCCCGACTTCCACGGACGAAAAACCAACTCCCCCCATGAGAAACGCGGTCTGGAGGGAGGAGGCGAAGGCATCGCCGAGTTTGTACAACACGACCACGAGCAGGAATCCCACCGCGTGAGGTCTGGAGAAGAATTCTCTCACGGGAGCGCCCACAGCTTCGGCCAGACTCCGGGGAGGATCGGCGAGCCGAATCGGTTCCGGGCTCACCACGATCGCGGCAAGCCCAGCCGCCATGACGGCCGCCATGACCAGATAAGTCGCTTGCCAGCCGGCAACGTCGGCCAACATCAAAGCGCCGGCGCCGGCGACCAACAGCGCCATTCGGTACCCGTTAACCCAGACCGCCGCGCCCAACCCCCGTTCATGGGGATGAAGCGTCTCTGTGCGGTACGCGTCGAAGACGATATCCAACGAGGCCGAGAAAAACGCCACCAAGAGCGCCAGGACCGCCAACGTTTCGGGATGATCGCGCGGACCGGTCGCCGCCATCAAGGCCAACCCGGCCGCAACGCAGGATTGCGTCAACACCATCCATCCGCGACGCCTCCCAAACCAGGGGGGCACGACCCGATCCATCAGCGGAGCCCAGAGGAATTTGAGCGTATAGGGAAGACCGACCAACGTAAACACGCCGATCGTTTTGAGATCGACGCCTTCCACCGTCAGCCAGGCTTGCAAGGTGCCAGCGGTCAGGGCAAGCGGGAGACCCGAAACGAAGCCCAACGGCAACATCACGGCAAGACGCCGATTGATGAACCGAGACTGGAAGGCGGAGTCGGTCACGAAGCAGCACTCACGTCAAACGAACTCTCATACATAGGGAGGGAGCATATCATCGCCGCCGCGGTTCTTCAGCAGAATCTCGAAATGGGCAAGGGGAAATACGTTCGGAAACGGCTACGGATCAGCAGGGACGGGTCAGCAGGGTTGTCCGTTGAACAAGCAGGGCTTGTAGCGGGAAATATCAAAATCCGTGTTCTCTTGATAGACTCGTTCGTTGCCGTTGACTCCGTCCTGCTCGGGATCGTTCCACATCGTGTGGTTCCACCAATAAAAGATGGGTTGAGCCTCCGTCTGGTAGACAGGATTTCCATAGGTGCTGCGGGCATATTCCCGCACCACTCGGGCCGTCACATAGTCGATCCGGCCGTCACCGGCCAGAGAATAGAGCGCGATAAAGAGCCGGGCCTCATGGTCATAGAGCTCATCCAGGCGGGTGCCCACGTCCGGCTCGACGGGAAGTTGATCATAAGTCCATGCCGGCGACGACGACCAGAGCAGCACGGCGGAAAAGATGAGAGTGGAAAGCAGTCGATACGCCATCTCTCCCCTGCCCCCTTTTCGGACCGACCTTCTCGGTCCGAATGTGCCGGCGCATCCTACCACGTGGGTGCCGCACGCGCATAGGATCAAAACGGAGTGAGGGATGTGTTTGCCTGGCGCTTGCTGGAACGGGAGCACCGTCTCTATAATGCCCCTCTTATGACAAGGCGCCGGGCATCGCTTCATACATTGGGATGCCGATTGAACCACGCAGAGTCGGCAGTGCTGGGGGAAGGTCTTCGCCGGAAGGGATTCGAGTTGGTCGAATTCGGCCGGCCGACCGACCTGCTCGTGCTCAACACCTGCGCGGTGACGGAGGATGCCGAACGCACGTCGCGGTATCTGATCCGCAAAACCCTCAAACATTCCCCCCATGCGTTCATCGCCGTGACCGGCTGTTACGCTCAAATAGGCTTGGAGCGGCTCACCCGCGAGGCCGGTATCGACTTGGTCGTCGGCAACCAATTCAAGCTGGATCTGCCGGCGTACCTGCCCCCAGCCGATGCGTTGGAGAAACGCCGTTCACCGGAAATTCTCCACACAAAGACGATATTACGCCAAGACTTCGATCTCCCTTACTTCGGCGAGCCGGATTCAACCAGAGCCCCCCTCAAGATCCAGGACGGCTGTAACGCCATGTGCAGCTTTTGCATCATTCCATTTTCGCGAGGGCATGAGCGGAGCAGAAGACTCGAGGACATCCTGGAAGAGGCGACCGGCCTGGCCGCGCGTGGCTATCGAGAGATCGTGCTGACCGGCGTGAACATCGGACGGTACGTTCACGACGGCCGCGATTTTTGCTCGTTGCTCCGTCGTCTGGAGCAAGTCGACGGCATCGACCGTATCCGGATTTCGTCGATCGAACCCACAACTGTCTGCGACGAGCTGCTGGATCTCCTGGCCGGATCTTCGAAACTGTGCCCCTCGCTCCATGTCCCCTTGCAGAGCGGAGACGACGGCGTCCTGAACGCCATGAATCGCCGCCATACGGTCAAGGCTTACGTTGATTTGATCGAGCGAGCCATCGCCAAAATCCCTCAACTCGGGCTGGGGACCGACCTGATGGCGGGCTTCCCCGGAGAAACCGAGGCGGCGTTTCGCAATACCGTCTCGGTCGCGACGGATCTGCCTTTTTCTTATCTCCATGTATTTCCCTATTCGCCGAGACCGGGAACCGCCGCGGCCCGCATGAAGCGAGCCGTGTCGCCTTCGATCATCCGTAAGCGCGTCGACGTCCTCCGCGACATCGGGCGCGTAAAACAGCTCGCGTTCCATCACCGGCAGATCGGAACGACGGTCCCCGTTCTCTTTGAAACGGGCGTTCAGGGCGGTTTTCGTCACGGCACCACGCCGAACTTCACGAAAGTAGCCGTCGCCGATACCGATGACCTTCACAATCAGATCAAGCCGGTCACCATCACGGCCGCAACCGACCGTTGGGTCATAGGACAGATCGCTGTTCCGCAGCGGCCCCTAAACCTTGTGATACAACCATGACGGCGACGCCCTTGCCCCGCCTGGTCCACATCGAGACCTTCGGCTGCCAGATGAACGAGTCGGACAGCGAGCTGGTCCGCGCCCTGCTAAAGCGCGAGGGATTCTCCTTCACGCCGGATCGTGAACGGGCCGACGTCCTTCTGGTCAATACCTGCGCCATCCGCGAGAACGCCCACAACAAGATTTACGCCCACCTGACGGAACTCAAGGAGATCAAAAAACGACGTCCCCTGGTGATCGGCGTCTTGGGCTGTATGGCGCAGAATCTGAAGAGCGAATTGGCCCGGCAGGAACCACTCATCGACGTCTTGGCCGGCCCGGACGCCTATCGACAGCTCCCCCTGTTGCTTTCAAATGCCCTGGCCACTCAGGAGCAGGGATTTGCTCAAAGAGGATTCGCCCTCGATCTATCGGAATACGAAACCTATGAAGGGATTCTTCCGGACCGGAACGACGGAGTCAACGCCTGGATCACTGTCATGCGGGGCTGCGACAACTTTTGTTCGTTCTGCGTCGTCCCCTATACGAGGGGACGAGAGCGATCGCGCGATCCCGAGTCCATCATGGCCGAGGCGCGAGACGCGGCGGCCCGCGGCTTCACCCAGATCACCCTGTTGGGACAAAACGTCAATTCCTACCGGCACGGAAACTGGGATTTCGCCCGACTGATCGGCGCAGTGGCGGATACTCCCGGCATCCATCGCGTTCGTTTCACCTCGCCCCATCCCAAGGACTTTCCCCCGGCGTTGCTTCAGGCCATCGCCACCCATCCGAAGATTTGCAAACACATCCATCTCCCGCTCCAATCAGGGAGCGACCGTATCCTGGAGCTGATGGGCCGAACGTACTCGGCAAGGGAATATCTGGCGCTCGTGGAACGAATAAGAACGCTCATTCCCGACGTCACCCTCACGACGGACATCATCTGCGGATTCTGTTCGGAATCGGATACCGACTTTCTGGAGACCCAACGGCTCGTGGAACGGGTTCGATTCGAGTCCGCCTACATCTTCAAATATTCCGAGCGCAAACACACCATTGCAGCCAGAAAATACCAGGACGACGTTCCCGACCAGATCAAAGGCTCCCGCGTGGCGACGTTGGTGGCCATCCAGCGCCGGATCAGCCTCGAGCGCAACCGTCGCTATATCGGAAAACAGGTCGAAGTGCTGGTGGAACGGGATGCCACCAAATCTCCCACCCAAGGAATGGGGAGAACGGATGGGAACATCACCGTCGTGTGGGAGAAAGGAACCGACCCTTTTGAGCCAGGCACGTTGATCACCAAAGACATCTTCGACGCTTCCGCGGCTACGCTCTATGGAAAGTAACACACTCCCCTCTTATCCCGATCGGTTCCGGGCATTCCCGACCCCACCGATCATGATCCGGTCTTAACGATCATTTTCTGTACCGATCACCCTTCGCTCTCGCACAATTTTGTTCTCCTGGTGCCGCTTCTTCTGTTTCCTTTTCATTCCCCATTCTTCATACGGTTCCCTCTTTTGATCGTCACGGTATTGACGGTCTCACGCACCCTTAATCAGGGAGATTGACGCGCACTTTTTTATCATCTCCCTCTCGACGTCCCCATACCTTGACAGGTAAACGGACGAAACAGCTTTTCCGATCAATACACTTATCTGAGCAAGGCTTTTAAGAGCACCAGCACTAGCCGCGGCATTACCGACAATCTCGTCGGTATAACATTTGCTAGACTTCTTACATCCAGACTTCTTGGGAGACTCAAGAGATGCCCGATTTTTTCCGTAATGATGGGGGGCTCAAAAAGCAGATCTCTTTTTTTATTCTTCGCAAGGAGCTTGTTGGAATGTCGGTCGAATCGATCATTTCACTGGGTGTGTTGGGATGGCTTGCGCTGGGTATGATTCTTATGGGTTTAGGCATTTGGTAGGTTGTTTGTGACGCTCGTGCCCCTTTCGTCAAACGTTCCCGCGTGCTCCGTTGCCGGATTGTCGCTGTTTTTCAGCCTTCTGGCGACCGGGTGTTCCGCCCTCTTCGTCGGCTACGGAGAACCTGTCACCCACAAAAGCACCAAGGGAACGGTCTATCTCAAGCCGATCATCGACCGATCTTTTACTGCCGATCATCCGGCAGTCATCGATCATGCGACGCTTTTGACCCCCATCCAAGGCCTCATGGCCGAGGACGTGACCGATTCATCCGCGGATATGCCCGTAGACGGCGGCAAGCCGATGAGAATATTCAGCGATGAGGACGCCGAGTTTCTAGCTCCCCTGCTGGCCGACGGTTTATCGCGAGCGAAACCGAATCACATAGTCGGTTTCACGGTGTCCCCATCGGCAGGGTCAGGCGCTGAACCCGCTGCGGGCATCATCTATCGGTACCATGATTCCCTCCACATCACCATTTCAACCACGGGCGGAAGGAAATTGTTGGGATTCCAGCCGCGCATGGCGGCCCGAGTTGAAAGGGCACCGGCCTACACGACGAATTGGATGCCCGGAACCCAGACAGCGGTAATCGATCTCCGGCGCCTCGTCGGCGACACCCGGCAGGGGACGTCAGTCCACCTCCAACAACTCGGGCTGCAATAACACCACCTCTCGAGACAAGGGCTGCTTGAAATTCATGCGGCAATAACAAGCGTAGGTCACGTAGGTATCCTGCAAACAATACCGGGCGAGCTCTAGCCCTTGCCCCTTTTCCCACATCTCGGCCACCTGCTCTCCGCTCCCCGATTTGGTTTCGACCTGTAAGGCGCGGGCCAACACATCCAATTTGATCAAGCCCCTCGTATCCCAGTTACTCCA
>JANDJJ010000069.1 GCA_024330945.1 Nitrospira sp.
ATGGCGGGAGTGGAATCACGATCGAAGCTTGGACTGGCACCTCTGCGAGTTCGAGCCGCACCAGGGGCTTCAGCGTCTCGTCCGCGACCTGAACCGCCTGTACCGAGAAGAGCCCGCACTCCACGAAGCGGATTTTGATTGGAGCGGCTTTCAATGGATTGACTTTCACGACACAGACCATTCAGTAATCGCCTTCCTCCGGAAGTCGCCGACCACAGGACGATCGGTCGTCTGCGTGTACAACTTCACACCGATCCCTCGCCACGAGTACCGAATCGGCGTACCGTCGGCGGGATGGTACCGGGAATTGCTCAACACCGACGCCAACTGGTACGGAGGGAGCAACATGGGAAACGGAGGCGGGGTGTTGTCAACTCCCATCCCGGCACATCACTGTTCTCATTCGGTCCTCCTGACCCTTCCCCCCCTCGCCGGACTGTTTTTGAGACAAGAGTAGGCGCTGGCAGGTAGACATCGTGACCGTTGCTGACCGTTATGTCCTCACGCGGATTCATCACGGATGTCACCCTGGCAAAACCGCAGGCTGGGAAGATGCACTGGATGGGAATTTACCAGTAGCGGAAGGGGCCGGAGTCCAAATGCACGAATTTCGATCGGGGATAGTAACCGACGCCGCCGTATTGCAATTTCATCGCGGTTTGACGAATCACGTTCGGATGAACACCCGGGATTCGAATGTCGATCGCCTGTCCCTGCATATGAAGGCTGTGTTTGGCCGCTCTACGACCAGACCGAACCAACATGGCGTTGTACTCCGGCGACCGATAGCCGGAAACGACGTGGATCTCACGTCGGCCTCCCAGCGATTTCTGAACCAAGTTGACATGCTCAATCACCCGCACATCGATGGCGGCGACTTCCCCCGTGTGATGGCATCGGAGAATATAATTCACCTCGTCGAGAGCGTCCCAGTCATAGCGCCCGTCTTCGTCGCGATAGGTCACGTCCAGCCGTTCGTCGGTCCAGAGGTTGACGAACGTCAACCGCCCATCCGGCAAGTCCCGATCCGGCACCTCACGCGCGAACGCTTCCGACGGACAGATCCACCGTCCAGCCAGCAACATCATCCCCGTCAACGTCATGCCGAGAAATGCACGCCGGGTCCAGCCCTGCTTCACATCGGTTATCGTGTCCATGAGATCCTGTTCCGAAGAATTGACGGGATTGATTGAAGACATCGTTCGTTGTAGCACGACAGGCGGGGCTCTTCTAGCAAAAATCGAAATGACGGTCAACCGGTTTTTGCTTCTCCGCGCATCGCACGCACATCATACCGGCCTCCGCCTCCCCGTCAATAATCTCGAGGACATATTTCTTTCTAGACAGCATGAAGGCCGCCGGGTAAGATTCAACCACGTTCGTGGAGGATTCCCTATGGCCACCATCCTGGTCATCGACGACGAACAGTCGATTCGGAAGCTCTTAAAAGAAATACTCGAAAAAGAGGGGCACCACGTGCTCGAGGCCGCCAACGGCCGTGAGGGGTTGGTTTTGTATCAGAACCAGCCCGTGGATCTGGTGATCATGGACCTGCTGATGCCCGATACGGACGGGTTGGAAGCGACCCTTCAGCTCACTCGTGAATATCTCGACGCCAAGGTGATCGCGATGACGGGGGCCCGGGGAGACCTCAACTTTCTGGACGTGGCCAAACTGTTCGGCGCGCGCCGCACGATCGAAAAGCCGTTCGACATCAACACACTTCTCCACATTGTGAAGGAAGAGCTCGCGGCGTCGTGATCGCGGCAGTGGGCCCCTCTCGCCTGCTCTCAGCTTTTCGCCGATCCAATTGAACATCTCGACCATCTGCTGAACATCCGCCAAACGCCCGGCAGGACGCCGACCGCGCTACCGTCCCGTCATGTGCCTGCGCGCCAGCCCGCGCATCATCACCGGATCGCCGAATCCGACCTCGCTCAACGCGTCCATAAGATGAAGTCTCTTTTCTTCCGCCAACCGCTTGGCTTTGGCATAATTCGCCGCGCTGAACCGCGCCACAGCCGGCCGGCCGTTCACGATTTGACAGGCCAGCGCCTCTCCATTCACTTCGAGGACGCCCCCCTGCTCGATCAGAGTCTTGGCCTGTTCCATCGTGATCCCGTGCAACTCGGCGAACTCCCGTAAGCCGCCGGTTTCCACGAGCCGGCCGTCCGGCATGATGCAAAGCCGTTTGAAATGGGGCGACCAATCCTTGCGGAAGTCGATGTACGTGATGTCTCCCCCCTTGGCGACGGAATGATCCAACTTGCGATCGTCCAGCCCCAGATTCTTGAGTCTCAACCTCTCTTGCAAATCTTTCGGAAGAGTGCTTTGAAACACCAGCGTCGCCGCCTCCTCCAGCGTGATCCCTCGTGCCCGCGACAGTTGCTCCGCCTCGGCAAACTGCTTCAGATCCAAGACGAAGGTCTGTTTGGGGCTTGCACCGGTCCGATCAATGACACAGGCAAACAAGCCACGCGTCAACAATCCGCCCGCCTGCGGATACACATAGACCCCTCCTGCCCTGAGCAACGTCGTCATCTCGTCGAGCGGCACATCGTAACTTTCCGACAGAATCTTGGCATGGGTTTCCAGATCCTCCGGAAACGTCATCGCGCAGACCGTCACGTTGCCCGGCGCGTCGAATTCGGAATAGTCCTCCACGATGTTGTAAAGGACGATCGGCTTGGGTTTCTCGGATTTTTTCTTGATCTTAAACATGACCTGCCTCGCGTTTCTCCCGTTTGAGATGTCCGTAAGGGGGAAGCGTCATGAGCCGTCGATCTTCAACCGGCCCACCAACGGTGAAATGATAGAGCGACTGCAAACTCAGTCCCTGCACGGCGATAATGTGATGGACGGGATCGTCGAAAAAACAGCCGATACCGGTCCCCCGGACACCGGCCGCCTCCGCTTCCAAATACAGCACCTGTCCCAGTAAACCCGCCTCCCAAAAGAGCCGCGGATACATCCATGCGCCGTATCGCCGCAACGGCCCTTCAAATTCGGCCACCATGCCGCAGGAAAAAGCACTGTCCCCGGCAATGTCCTGACGGCAACTGACCTGCGCCGCCAGGCTCCGCGCGTCCCCTTCAAGCAACCAGAAAATCGGCAGGTCCTCCGGGCGGTCCGGCGCCGGCACCCAATTGATCTCGGGATTGATGGATTCACGGATGAACGGCAATTTGTTTTCGTCGCGAACTAAGAAATAGATCCCTGGTGTCAAGCCGTCAATTCGATGGACAAACAGCAAGAGATGGATAGCTGGTTCATAGGGCCAGGCATCCCACGGCATCGGCCGCTCCAATTGGGGGCGCTCGCCTCGCGGCATGACACGTTGCAACATGCGAAAAAAGACCGACGCGGAAATCGACGTTTTGCCGTCGTAGGCCACGGCGCTTCGACGTTGGCGGATGATCCGCCCGGCCGAGGGGCCCGTTCGGTTTATCAATCGCGAGGCATCGGTCGCAAACGAATCGGGAAGATGCACCGACCGCGACTCCGTCCCATCCTTCCAGCTCGCGGCCGCCGCTTCGTCGATGACGTCCCAGTGCACGGCATGGTCTCGGCTCAACCAGTTGGCTTTCCCATACCATCGCGATCCGGCCAGGCTACGAACGATGGCGGCGTCAAGTGCACAGGGAACCGACCGGCGCTTCGACTGCTCACCTGGGTGCGCATCACCTTCCTGTGCGATCGTGCTCGGCCAAATGACGCTCAGACAGTCCGGATGTTCCGGCTCCGCCTCAGCAAAGTCGTCGGCCCGATCGGTCCCCAACATCGAAGCGACGGTTTGTTGATCCGTGCCATCCAACAGCATCATGCGCCAACCCAGCGTCGCAGCGGCGATGCGGGCCGTGCCGATCGCATGACCGACATCGTGATTGCAATAACGGAAGGCTCTTTCTCCGTATTTCCAGGCCTCCCGCCAGTACACCGACGTCAGGCCGAAGAGGAACGAGCCGGCGGGAAAGGGAGCGAGCAGCGCGGTCACCAGATCGGTTGGGAACGATGCGCGCCGCTCCAATCCATGTTCTTTGGGGGCATAGTGATAGAGACCCGGTTCAAGCCCCAATCCCTCGATCCACGGCACCACGACATAGCCTTCCGTCGGGTGCAGATTGCCGGAGGAGGGATTGCTCCGTAGGGCCCATTCGGATTGCCCCGCCTTCTTCCAAGCCGACAGAGCTAAGGCAAACTCAAAGAAACGCGAGAGCGTCCGTTTGGTCACAGGCCGACAGGGAACGGCACCAGGCTCATAGATCGCCGCATAGGACGGCGATTGCGGCTCTTCGTCGGCCTCCAGTAAGGGAATCGGGATCAGCTCCGCGCCCGCAAACCGCCTAAAGGGGTCCGGCTGATTGGCCCAATCCAGAAACCCCAGCGATCGGGCATAGCGATGATAGTGGTGCTTGGTCCGCTCGTGGTAGCGGATCACCCGTTCGACGGGATCGCCCGACGCTGATTCGGCCGTGTGTCCCGAAGTTGAAGATCGATCGTCGGCATTCATCGGAATCGGAACGGCAGTCTAGCGGGCGGAAGCGGCAAAGTAAATGTCGGCGGTTCAGTAGTCGAGACCGAAACGGCTCACCTCACGCATTGATCCCCTTTCGACTTCCCGGTATTCTCAACCCGCTCGACAAGTCCGCCTTGGAGAAAGAGAGCGAGCCGCCATGCGCTTCGATCCGGCCCTCGCCGCCCAGGATGCCTTCCGCGAGGCTCAAGGAGAGCTCGGCCCGGACTGGGAAACGGCCGTTGAGTTGGAGCAGGCGTTTTCCTCCACCACCGGCACGGAGGCGCGGGGGGCCTATGAACGTTTGCTCGCGCTCGCGCATCGCTACCCGAATGCAAGATCGTTTCAGGCCTTCTGCATCTACATCACCTGGCAACAGGCGACGGAAGAAACGATCGCCCGTCACTTCGAAACAGGTTTGGCGCTCTGCGAAACATATCTCGTGTCACAGAAAGCCGGCGACCCTCTCCATACCGAGCGGATCACGGAATTGCGCGCCTCTTTTCGGACGGGATTGGGATTGCAGGAAGAGGACGAAATGCTGATCGACTACCAGAACGATACGCCGAAAGGGGGCGACTGACGCAGGGAGGCCTCATAGATTAAGTGTTGAGTGATGTACGTCGCGTTACCCTCCCGAACGCCGGGAATCGCCGCCGATCGTTGACACCGGTGACGCATGGGCGATGATCATAAACAGCGAGCTCGGATCTTTCTCCATCGCGGAGATTTGAGTCATGCCCGCGAGGCCTGGGAAGCGGCGGTGGCGGAAGACCGCGCCGGCGACAACCGAGGCGAGCTTGCCAACTCGTTGGGCAATCTGGGAAACACCTGCGCGCTGATGAACGACTTCGACTGCGCGGAGCGATGCTACCGTGAAGTCCTGACTATCCAGCGGACGGAGCGCAATCAACACGCCATCGCCCACACGCTCGTCAACCTCGGCAATCTCCTGATCGGCGCCGACCGTCCCGATAAAGCCCGCCCCTATTATCTTGAGGCGCTGGACCTCCTACGCGAGTTGAAGGACGATCGCGCGCTCGGCATCCTCTATCACAATCTGGGACAGCAAGAGGCCCGTGACGGCCGATGGAGCGAGGCCGTCGCGTCGTTTGCGCGGGCGCTTGATCACCATCGGATCGTCGGCAATGAAGAAGGCCTGGCGGTCACGTACAGCCAACTGGGGAAAACGTTCTTCGACCATGGTGATCTCGTTCAAGCCGAACGTTGTCTCAACAATGCCTCGGAACATTACAGTCGGCTCGGCCAGGAACCGGCCGAAGCCGCCGTGCTTCGCCTGCTCGCCACCGTCTATGAGTCCCGTCGCGATGTGATTTCAGCCCGCTGCTGTCTGAAGCGAGCGGTCCTGCTCGACCGGCGGTACCGGCTTCCGGAATTGCAAGCCGACTCCGCCCGCCTGGCCGAACTGAACCAAACCCGCTGATCGCCCTCCTTCCCCGTTCTTCGTCTGCGCGCACACCCCGTTTGCTCATCCGGCATTCCCTCGGCCGGACCTCCTGAAAGACGGAATTACTGGACAAGATGGCATCCTCTGCTACCGTGACAACGTCGCCCCGACAGTCACGTTCAGTCAAGTTTCGACCCGGACCTGCCGACAGGAGATTGTCACGGATCGCACATGCCGTTTTGTATCCGAGCATTCATCATCGTCGTTGGAGCATGTATGGCTATTCAGCCGGTGCAGGCCGAAGACCGATCTCCCGATGCTCCCCGCATCACGATCGGCACCCAAGAGGTGGGCCTCTCCGCTGGATACCTGCTGCCCCATCGGCTGACGACGGACCATACGACCAAACAGCAGGGACCGGCCCTGATGCCTTCGTGGACGATGACGCTCACCGATCCTTTCGGCCCGGGCTGGCTTCGCGGACAGGTCGCCATCGGCGCGGAAATGGTCTATCTGCAATTTCGCGAACCGATCCTGACGCACGGCATCGGCTTTACGCCCAAGATCAAGTACAGCCTCATCGTCATGGATCGATTGCGCCCCTATCTGGAGTTCGCCGGAGGTCCGTTCTGGACCGATCTCGGCGGACGGATCCCCGAAGAAGCCAACGAGTTCAACTTCATCGTGACCGGCGGCGTCGGCCTGTCATGGTTTCTCACGCCGCAGACGGCCTTCAACGTCGGCTACCGATTTCATCATATTTCCAACGCCGGCACCGCCTATCCGAATTTGGGGCTCAACTCGAGCCTCCCCTTCTGCGGGTTTTCATTTTATTTCTAAGGAGACACCGTATGACTGCTTACAGGACAGGCTGGATCATGCTGGGGCTGTTCACCATGACGACGATCGGATGCGGTCACTGGATCGACGTGACACCCTCTACGCCGTCCGAGGCAGCCCCCCTCACACGCACGGTTTCCAAGGACGAACGGGTTCCCCTCGTCGTGGAGGGTCTCCAGGTGATTCTGAACGGCGCTCATCAGCATCCGTCGTCCGATTTGGAGCGCCGCCTGCTCACCAACGTTCAAGAAACCCGCCTCTTCTCGACTGTGATTCCTTTGGGAGGCGACTCGTCCTCCTTGAGCGAGACAACCGTGACCGCGCGAATGACTCTGGAAGAGACCATTGATCCTCGGTCGGGAGCTTCAGCCTGGAAAGGATTTCTGGTCGGGGCTTCGATGTTTCTCCTCGCGCCGCTCATCGAGCTCGACTACGGCTACACCGCGCAGGCCACGCTGGAACTCGAACGATGGGACGGTGATGTCCGTCGCTACGACGCCCGTTCTTCCGGAACCGCCCGCTATCATCTGTTCGGAGCCACGCCGATCCTGTTCGACGAACTCAAGGGACAGGTGACGGAGACTTGTCTGCAAGACTTGATGCGTCAACTGGTACGGGACAGCGAGCGGTACTTGGCCGGCCACCCCTCATCCCCGCCGGCAATCCGCACCGTCACCGTGGGGGCTCGAAAGTCGACTCTCCGGCCGGGCGAGAATCCGGCCATGCCCATCGCCATCAACCCCGCGCCCTAGCGGATTCCGACGCATCGATGCTATAGTGACGGCGACGACGCGCGAAACAGCCGAGGTTTCGCGCGCGCAACCAGCCGGGAGAAAGGAGCCGTTCATGACTCTCACCGAGGCTCGACAGCGCATCGAATGGGCCATCACCCAGTTCGGACAACATGCCGCCCCCGCTATCGATCTCGTCATGGCTGAGGTCCGCTCCGACATGGGGGCCGGCGCGTTTAACGAGCTGGTCGACGATTTCGACCTTGAGCTGTTGTACAACATCGCTCCCATGGAATCCGATCACTCGAACAGTTGACCGTGCCGAGACTCATCAAAGGACCAGCGCCTTCGGTTTCGCTTCTTCCCCCGCATCGGTTCACTCGTCGCCTGTCGTTTGAGCTTCCTTCCTTTCGATGCCGCTGATCTGGGCCGCGATCTCAGCCCACGGATTCGGCCACGCCGCACAGGTCGTTCCGGTTCTTCATGCGGTGGGGCGACTCGTTCCCGATCTCCGAGTGCTGCTTCGAACCACGGTTCCTCCTTCGTTTTTCACAAACCGGCTTGCGGTTCCCTTCGATGTTCAACCCGCACAACAAGACGTCGGCTGCATTCAAGAGGGACCGTTGTCGATCGATACGACGGCAACGTGGCGGGCGCACCACCGGTTTCATTTGACCTGGGAAGAACGGCTGCAGGCCGAGGTATCCGCCATCCTTGACGCCCGCCCAGACCTGATCCTGGCCGACACACCTTACTTGGCCGTCGCAGCCGGGGCGGAGGCCGGCATTCCCGCCGTCGCTCTCATGAATTTTACGTGGGACCTGGTGCTCTCAGCGTTCACGCCGCCGCCGGAGATTCCCCATGAGGCATTGCTGCAGGCAATCCGCCAAGCCTATGCCCACGCCGACCTTGCGCTGCGCCTCACACCGGCGCCCGTCGTCACCTGTTTTCGGCGGCTGCTCGACATTGGCCCGATCGCAGAGCCGGCCTCCCCCGCCCGCGATCGGCTTGCGGCGTGCCTTCGGCTCGCTCCCGGAGAGCGGACGGTGCTGGTCGGATTCGGCGGCATCCCGCTGCCGACTCTTCCGTTCGAATCCTTGCGCGCAACGACCGGGTATCGATTCCTCTTCGACGGCTCGATTCCTCCCGGCGATCAGCGATGTGTCTCAACCCGCTCGCTGCCTTTTTCCTTCAAAGAGCTGCTGGCTTCCGTGGATGTCATCATGACGAAGCCGGGATACGCAACGGTGGTCGAAGCCGTGGCGCTGGGCATTCCGCTCGTCTATATCCGCCGATACAATTTCGCCGACGAGCAACCGTTGGTGGAGTTCCTCCAGCGGCACGGACGAGGGATCGAATTGTCGCTCCAGGATTTCACCGCCGGCCGGTGGTTGACCGCGCTCGATGCCGCCGTCGATCTTCCTCCCCCGCTTTTCCCCCCGCCCCCAACAAGCGGAGCGGAAGACGCCGCCGGATTGTTGACGACGTTTCTGTGATACGCACGGATTGCTCGTTTCATTCGTCGAACGAAGAAACAATGCTATAGTAACGGCGCGCGCTCGACAAAGGAAGCGTCGGGCTTCTCATACATCGTTTATGCACCAGGATCCGGAACAAGCCGTCTCAACCATCAAGCCCGCTCTGCTGTCCCAAGTGATGAAGGGCGAGCACCAGGCATTCTCTCTCCTCTATGATCTGTCCGGCACGCTTCTCTACAGTCTCGCGCTCAAGATTTTGGGAAACCGCGAGGAAGCGGCCGACCTGTTGCAAGAGATCTATCTTGAAATCCGGAAAAAGTCCGCGCGATACGACGTCGGCCGCGGCACGCCTATCGCCTGGTTGATCACATTGACTCGCAACCGCGCCGTCGACCGATTGCGAACGGGAAACGTCCGCGCCAAGCGCCGGCCCGCCGATCTGCCGAACGGCTCGACGACGGCACAGACGACGGATCAACCTTCCGGTTCTTTCCACGCGCGGGCCGACCAGGAGCTCAGACGGCTGATCCTGGCCGCGGCGGCCGGTCTGCCGGCGGCACAACGGGAAGCCGTTGAAATGGCCTACTATGCCGGTCTCTCTTATGCGGACATTTCCTCCAGGCTCAATCAACCTCCTGAAACCGTGAAGACCCGCATCAAGCTCGCCATGACCAAACTGCGGGAAGCCCTGCAGAAAGACGAGGAGCGCAATACCCGTTCATGACCCACGGTGAACTGGAAGACGCGATTCCGCTGTACGCGATCGGTGCGCTGGAACGAAGCGAGCGACAAGTGCTCGACGCTCACCTGCTGTCTGGTTGCCCCTCCTGTCATTCCGCGCTCCGGGAATTTCAGGCTGTGGCGGCCGCCCTTCCGTTCGGCTTGGACATCGTCGCGCCGCCCCGCTTGTTGAAAGCCTCCATCATGGCGGCGAAGGTGTCGGCCGTCGGCCATGACACGATGGGACACACGTCGGATCTCTCGCGCCTTGGGCCGGGGAAATGGATGAAGCACGTGTCTCAACCGGATTCCCGCTCCACAATCGCATGGATGAACGGTGTGCCGAGATGGATCGTCGGATCGGCCGTCGCCGCGGCCGTCGCCGGAAGCGTCGCTATGGCGTGGATCGCCCGTGATTCGCACATGACGGACGACTCGGTCGCGTTAACGCAGTGGAAGGCGCAAGCCGCTTCCGCCGCCTCTCAATCGGCCGAATTGCAACGTCAGCTCGAAGAGCGCGAGCAATCTCTGCTTCGCGCGCGCGAAGAGCTGCACCGCTCCCTGGCCGATGCGGCGGAGCTCAAAGATCAACTGATCCAGCGCGAAGCCGAATTGGATGTTCTAAAGACCCAACTTGATCAGCACGAGAAACGCCGCGCTCACGTGCCAGAAGACGAGTTGGCGGTGCTCTTGCGCATACCGACCATCAAAGCCGCCGTCCTGGCCGGGACGGAAGCAGCCGGGGACGCCTCAGGGATCTTCCTCTATGATCCCCGAACCCGGAAAGCCTGGCTGTACACGCGGAATCTTCCCGCCTGTTCCCCCGGAACCGAGTATCGGCTTTGGATGCTGAGCGAGAACCCCATCAGCGTCGGGGCCTTTCACATCGGCCCAGGAGAAACCTCCCATCTGTTCGTTCAGTCCGTCCCCGATTTTCCCGGTGCGAAGGCTTTTTCCGTCAGCTTGGAACCGGTCGGAGGAGGTCGGCAGCCCGCAGGAGCGCCGTACCTCCGGAGCTATTTGTAGCCGTTCTCTTTTCTTTCCTCACACCCCTGTCTTCGATCAAAACCCCTGTGCTACCATGCCGCGGGAAGCGATCGGCGCACGGCCGTGGATGGTCTCATGCGTTGGAACGACATTGATCGCCACTTCATGCGACTGGCTCTGGATCTGGCTCGATCGGCGCCCGCGGCGGGGGAAATACCGATCGCCGCGGCCCTCGTGCACGAGGAGAAGGTCCTGGCCTCCGCCCATAATCTCCGCGAATCTCGGCAAGATCCGACGGCTCACGCCGAACTCCTCGCCATTCGGAAAGCAGCCGATCGTCTTCGGACGTGGCGACTGACCGATTCAACGCTCTACGTGACGCTTGAGCCTTGCCTGATGTGCGCTGGGGCCATCATTCAAGCCCGTATTGCCAGACTTGTCTTCGGAGCCTGGGACCCCAAGGCCGGCGCTTGCGGCTCACTCTTCGACATCCCAAGTGAACGTCGGCTGAATCATCGCGTGGAGGTCTTGGGAGGCCTGTTGGAAGAAGAGTGCCAGGCGATCTTGCAGAGTTTTTTTCGGGCGAAGCGAGGCGGCGGCCCGGCGAAGGATGAGCCTTTCTCGGCCGAATGATCGATCAAGCGGCTCTTGCGTTGAAGAGGCCGGTGGCGGCGCATCCGCATCGGACCACCGGTTTGTTTGTCCGGCTCCTTGTTGGCGGGAGCCTCCATAGAATATCGTGCGCGATATGATTGGAGCTGGAGCGTCCGCATGACAAGAGCGGGTAGATTGCTGCCATGCCGTCATCGTTTCCCGCCGCGGCAGGCCGTCTGTCTGCTCGGCACGGTCCTGTTCTCGATGCCGTTTCCTTCCCTTGCCATGGCGCTCGATTCAACATGGGAATTGCTTCCGCTTCGGCCGTTTAATTTCGACATTTCATTCAATCAACGCACCTTCGCTCCCCGCGCCAGAGTCATCGCCGCTCAAGCCGGCATTACCGCCCTCCGATATGGTCTGATTGAAGTCAGAACGGTCTATCAGTTCTACAATCAGCACACCAAAACCTTCACCACAGACCAGCATTCGTTGTATGTCAATCCACGATGGAATAATTTCATCGACATGCTGGACTTTCCTAAGGACAAGCCGATTCATCGACTGATTCGGCATATCCTCTTCGGCCCGCTTGAGGATCGAGCGGTTCCTTACGTCGGAGCGCTGATCGGAGGAACGCTGCCTGGCAGAAGCGAGTGGTCTCCCGGCTATCTCTATGGAGGCCAAATCGGCGTCCGCTTTCCGGTGGCGAAAGGGTTTTCGGTGGGATATGGGGCTCCAATATTCGCGGTTTGAAATCGACTTCCAAAGCA
>JANDJJ010000006.1 GCA_024330945.1 Nitrospira sp.
ATATCCCTGCCGTTCCTGGGCGGCGGCGCTTCCGGCCGACAGCGCCTGATCGATCACCGTTCGAATCGCATCGACGAGCGTGCCGTTCCGCCTCAACCCCTCACGGACCGATTCCGCGGCCTTGATCAGGGAGTGACGCCGCGCGCGAAGCTCTCCGGCTTCTTCCGGCGTCAGCCGATCCAGCACGGCCTGCCACGACGTCGGTTGAGGAAATCCCCGCCCTGCCGCGAGGTCTCGCAGCGACTCATCGGTCTCTCGGGCGAGCCGTTGAAGAGACTCCAGCAGAGCCAGCCGTTCGCCGTTAATCGAGTGCAATTTCTCGATCGCAAGGCTCCGGACGGCCTGACGTTCGTCTTCAAGGGTGTTCAGCAACGCCCGGCAGGCAGCTTCCTCTTGATCGAGAAGCCGAGAAAGGTCGGCCGGCGTCGGCGTACGAGACGACATGTTCGTCCATGCTCCTTCCGACGGGACGGAAACGTCACGCCATCCCCCGCATGCCGTTCATCCGGCGCGTGGGCGGAATCAGACGACGGCATCAGTGAGGACGTGTCGGATCAACGCGTCTCCCACTTTCCTGCCGCTCACGTCATAGGTCCCGTTGTCGATTTCCTGCTTGATGCGATTGATGCGTTCCATCCGAGCGGGATCGGGCTGCTCGATCAAGGCCAGTATGCGTTGCAATTCCTTGGCCCGCTCGGAGATATGGACCTGATCCCCGGCGACCTCCCTGGAGACAGGTTGAGACTTGGCGCCGGAGCCGTCGAGGCCCTGAACGCCCAGCAGCAGCCTGGCCAGATGATCCGCTTTCCCGTTTCCTGATATATGCATGCGCCAGCTCCTTCCTCTCCAACACCTTTCGCGAGAGCATCGCGATTCTTTCGCTCCTCGTCGATCTCTTATCGGTACTTATGGAAGAAACTTGAGATGTTTTTACGCCTTACGACCTCTGCTGCTCGGCATACGCCAGAAACAGGCGATGGATCCCGATGCCGCCCGATTCCGCGGCCCGCCTCCCGATTTCCTGATCGGATAGGAAGTGAAAGTAGGCGCCTTGTTTGTCCGCGAAGGCTCCTTGAGGAATGGTTTCCCTCATCACCTTCAACAAATACGAGATGAAATACGCCTCAAATTCCCGCCCGGCTTCGACCAGTTGTCGGCGGGCCTCTTCTCCCTGACGAGGGACGTCAATCCGATGAGCCGACACCCGATGACCCGGTGCGGTTCGATCCATTAGACTTCGCAGACTCCGGTCCCATGCGATTGGGATTCCATCGTCGGGTACCGCTTCAGAAAACGACGGCCGTGACGAGAAGAACGCTCCGGCTGCGGAATTCGACACATTCACCATGACTCACCTTTCCTTTCTCTATCTCCTACATGATCTCCAGTCTCGCCTGCAGCGACCCGGCCGATTGCAAAGCCGATAAAATAGCCACCAGGTCACGCGGAGTGACCCCCACCGCGTTGAGCGCGCGGACCACGTCTCCGAGCGTCACCGTCTCATCCACGACCATCAGCCGGGACTCCTGTTCTTTCACTTCGGTTTGAACGTCCGGTGTCACGACTGTTTGTCCGCCGGTAGAGCCGATCATCGGCGCGGGCGGCTGAGAAACGTTCAACGTGTTCTTGACGGAAATCGTCAGGTTTCCGTGTGAAATGGCGCAGGTTGAAATCCGGACGTGCTCACCCAGCACCACCGTTCCAGTCCGTTCATTGACGACCACTTTCGCCACGGCATCGACGGACACGTCCAATCCCTCAATGGAGGCAATATATTCCACGACGCGCCCGTGGAACTCCGTCGGGATCGCGACTTTCACCTGCCCAGCGTTGACGGCCACGGCGCTTCCCTTGCCGAACGCACCGCCGATGGCGTCGGCCACCCGAGTCGCCGTGGTGAAATCAGGCTGTCGAAGCAACACAGATACGGTCTCCCACGAGTCGATATCGACGAGCACTTCTTTTTCGATGATGGCGCCACCCGGGACGATGCCGGTGACTTGATGATTTTTGGCCACCGTCGCGCCGCCGGCTCCGCCGGTCCCGCCGAGAAATCCTCCGATCGACACCGGTCCTTGCGCCACGGCATAGACTTGCTGATTGGCCGCTTTCAACGGTGTGAGCAACAGAGTGCCACCCTGCAGACTTTTCGCATTCGCCATGGAGGAGACGACGGCGTCGATCGTCATGCCAGGCTTCGAAAACGGCGGCAGTTTTGCGGTCACCATCACCGAGGCGATGTTCCTCGTCAACAGTTGAATCGGGTCGATGACTAAATTGACGCCCATTTTGTTCAGCATGGACATCATCGCCTGGATGGTGAACTGTCCGCCGATCACTTGATCGCCGGTACGGTCCAACCCCACCACCAAACCGTAGCCGATCAATTGATTGTCCCGGACACCCTCGATGGCGCCGATGTCTTTGATCCGCACCGCATCGGCCGAACCGGGCCACGCGAGTGAGCCGATCAGCACCAGCCAAAGGACGGCGCGCAATCTCGCCGCGGCCGCCCCTCTCTGTCCTTCACGTGCCCTCGAACGAGCGGCCGACTGAGTCTGTTTGCGGCGGATCCAGATCCGCGAGAGCCAGCCTTTTTCCGCCATCGGCTCTGGCGTCAGAGGAACGGGCGCGCGATCCGTCGATGTCTCGATCCCTCGTCTCGGCAACAGCGGAGGATTGCGGTCCGCGCGTCGCACGACCCCGCTCAACACCATCATGCGCAGAGACGCGACGTTGAGCGGTTTCGGCCTCAGCCATTTGAACGGTGAAACGGCGTATCGGGATCTGTGCATGACGGTTCCTTGGTCCCCCCTCGGGCGCATCGGATTAAAACGGATAAATCCAGTCCAACACTCTGACGAACCAGCCGGGACGCTGCACATCGTCCAACACGCCAAGCCCCGCATACTCGATCTTGGCGTCGGCGATGGCCGACGACAGCACCGTGTTCTTGGTATCGACATCCACACGCCGCACCACCCCCGAAAGCGTCATCAACTGCTTTTCGCTGTTCACGGTCACCTCCCGGCGGCCCTCGATGCGAAGATCGCCGTTCGGCAAGACCTCGGTGACGATGGCGGAAATGGTGCCGGTCAAAGTCCCCGTTCGGCTGGTCGCGCCCTTGCCGCCGAACTTGCTGTTCGCCGAAGCGTCGATGCCGAATCCGCGGCGGGTTTCATCGCTGACCCTGATGCCCGGCAGGCCGAGGTAGCCCATTCCGCTTCCGATCAAACTGTTTTGCACCGTGGATTCCCGCTGCGCGGCCGTGTCGGCCGACTTCGATCCCTTGTGTTTCTCGTCGATTCTCACCGTCAGGATGTCGCCGACCCGCATGGCCCGAAGATCTTCATAGAGATACGCCCGCCCGTTTTCTTCCTGCCAGAGAGAGCCCACCGTTTTAGGAGGAGGCAAGGGCGGAACGGTGACCTTGCTCGACGTGCTCGGCTGGGAAGCGCATCCGTTCACCAGAATCAATACGGCCAACCACCCGATCCGGCCGATCCTGCGAATCCGGAAGCTTCCGTTCACCGTTACAATCCCTTCTCCAACGAACGCGCGTTCCTCTCGCGTGTCTCTTGAACCGGCGGAGACGACGGGCGTCGCTTCGCCGACGCCATGGCCGCCTTAGAATTCGACCCGGACGAGACCCGGCGCGACGACCTTCGCCCGCAGTTCCCTGCCGGACTCCGCATTCGCCACCATGATGGTTTGCCCGACGTAGCCGCTCGACTTCGTCACCCCGTAGGCGTGCACCGACAAGCCGCCTCGCTTGGCTTCGATCAGCACCCGGTCGCCTTTTTTGATCACGACGGGGGCTTTCAAAAAGGCCGCGCGCAACGGAGTATCGGCGGGAAGAGGCCGAGCCGCGCTCTTCCCGACCACGTGGTCCGAATCGACGAGAAAAGGATGGGCGAGCTGCGACAGGCGCACTCGAACGTTCTTGAGATCCGCCTCCTCGATGACCTCATCCGGCTTGACGAATCGATTGAGCGCGACCGCGTCGATCATGGCGGCCACGTCCGCCACGACGTCCATGGTTCTCCAGACTTTCCCGTTCACCGTAACGGCCACCTGAAAATGACGGCGCCCCAGACGCTCTTCCGGTCGAACCGGCACCACACGCCACTCGACGTTTCCGGACGGCACGCCGACAGGATCGGCAGGCTCCAGAACCGTGACCTGCACTTCTTTGACCGTCCGCGTCCACTCTTTTTCCAAGTACGATTGAATGGTCGTTCCAATCGCCTCCGGAGTCACGACCCGATGGGCCGACCGACTTCCGGTCGATCGGGAGCCCGTTCCGGGGTCGCCGACGACGGTCCGTCCGGACTCGGGCAGGATCTCGGCAGACAAGACGCCGTCGGCCCATACGACGGAGCCGATCAAAAGAAACGCAAGAAACACCGACGGTCGGCTCATGGCACCTCCCTTATCGCCGCAGATTGTTGGCGATGGCCATCATCTCATCGGACGCTTGAATGGTCTTTGAATTGATCTCGTAGCTCCGCTGGGCGATGATCATGTTGACCATTTCTTCCGCCAAATTGACGTTCGAGCTTTCCAGGAATCCCTGTTGAATCGTGCCGAATCCGGTCGAAAACCCTCCAGTACCTTGGATCGGGGGGCCAGACGCAAAACTGTCGATGAAGAGGTTGTTGCCCATCGCCACCAAACCGGACGGATTATCGAAGCGCGTGATTTGGATTTGACCGACTTGCGACGCCTGCGTCACGCCGGGGAGCAGCACCGACACCGTGCCGTCTTGTCCGATATCGACCTTCAGCGCGCCGGACGGGATCGTAATGACGGGATTCAGCAGGTCACCGTCGCCGGTCACCAGGTTGCCGACGTTGTCGCGCTTGAACGAGCCGTTGCGCGTGTACATGATCGTCCCGTCCGGGCGGGACACTTGAAAGAACCCCGGCCCGTCGATCGCGAGATCGAGCTCGTTATTGGTTTGACGCATGTTCCCTTGAATCCATTCTTTGGCGACCGTGATCGGTCGAACGCCCGCGCCGACCTGGATTCCCACGGGAAAGACTCCGATGTTCGACGCGTTCGTACCGGGAAGGCGTTGGATCTGATACAGTAAATCGGCGAACTCGGCTCGGCTGCGCTTGAACGAGTTCGTATTGACGTTGGCAAGATTGTGCGCGATCGTGTCGACGTTGATCTGCTGAGCCGTCATACCGGTCGCCGCCGTCCACATGGCCCGAATCATGTCGTTCCTCCTCTTTTCTCACCGCCCACAAGCGCCGGTCCGCCGATCCCCGCCCCGCTCCGCGCGAGGCCATTTACGCGATCACCCGACCCGCCCGACTTCCTGAATCGCCGTTTCCGCCATCCGGTCAAGCGTCTGAATCAGTTTTTGGGCCGACTCGTATCCGCGCATGCCGCTCATCAGTTTGACCATTTCCCCGATCACGTTGACGTTGGACTCCTCGATGTGCCCCACTTCAATCGTCGAACGTTTGGCGGGCCTCCCCTTGTCCGAAGCAAACAGACCTTCCGAAACCTTCTGCGGCATCTCGTCCGGAGCAAACTCCACGAGCTTGATGGTGGCGACCGGCTTGTCATCCACCTTGACGGTGCCTTGCGACGTGATCTCCAACTTTCCGACCGGGATTTTGATTTCGCCGGCGGTCCCCATGACCGGGTACCCCAGATTCGTAACCAACCGGCGTCGGCCATCGAGCGAAAACATGCCGTTGCGGGTATAGCGAAGGCCGTAGGGGGTCTGGACCTCGAAAAATCCTTCTCCCTGTATCGCCAGATCCAACGGATTGCCGGTCAGCTTGATCCGACCAGGCTCGAACGTCGTCGTCACACGATCGGGCGCCGCGTACGCCCGTTCAGGCACACCCAGGGGACGGGCCATGACGTGCGAGAGCAGCCCACGCCCTCCGCTCGCCGGAACAATCGCCCGGCGGGGGGGAAGAAGGGCCTTGAAGGCCTGTTGATCCTGCTTGAATCCGGCCGTGTTCACGTTGGCCATATTGTTGGCGAAGACCTGCATCCGACGCTCATGCGCCAACGCTCCGGACAAAATGGGATAAATGCCGCGATTCATGTGCCGTGTCTCTCCCTTCTTTCTTCCCTTGCACCTCTCGTTCAGCAACCCGTGTGCCAGGATCGGTCAACCGATCCGATCACCGCCTTTCAGCGTAGCGCCACGGAACAATCTGATTTTCTTGAGACATCCTGAAGCGATGTCACCTACATGCACGACGCGCCGGCGAACGGTCTCCCCGGCGCAATCCAAACGAGGCGACCTTTGCCGAGGCCGGAGGAAAAATATTCCCCCGGCCGACTTTATCACGACGCGCCCAGTTGGGCTTTCAACCGGAGGATGGCCTTGGCGTGAATTTGGCAAACGCGTGACTCCGTCACGTTCAGCAACTCTCCGATTTCTTTCATGGTGAGCTCCTCGAAATAGTAGAGCGTCAAGACCAGCCGCTCTTTTTCGGGAAGATTCTGAATCGCGTCGCCGACAGATTCCCGTTCCCGCTCGTTGACCAGCACCGCGAGCGGGTCGGGATTTTGCGTGTCGGCCAGCACCGCCACGGCCTTTTGCCCGTCGACGTCGTGCAGATTGAGATCCTCGAGGCTGACCATCACCGCACCCTTGGCCTTCGCCAGAAAATCGTCGAGCTCTTCCGGTTGGAGCTTCAGCTCGGCCGCGACTTCTTCATCGAGCGGCGGCCGACCCAGGCGATGCATCAATTCAGCGTGCGTTCGTTGCAGCAGCGAGACGCGTTCGTGCACCGAGCGGGGAATCCAATCCATGGAACGGATCTCATCCAACATCGCTCCGCGGATACGAAACTCGGCGTACGTCTTGAATTTGGCCTCGCGCGTCGGATCATATTTTTCCATCGCGTCCATGAGGCCGATCGTGCCGACCGAAATCAAGTCTTCCGCGTCCAGATACGCGGGCAGCCGAAACGACAGCCGATGCGCCATCGCGCGAATGACGTGGGCGAACTCCCGAATCATTCGCTCTCGCCCCGTCTCCTGGGCTGCCGGTGATCGTCTGGTCTTCATGGAGCTGGTTTTGCTCATGTCCGCTCGTTCCTCCTGGTCTTCCCGCCGGTGCCGGTTCTCAACCGAGGTGAATCGTCCTTCGCCAAAGAAGCTGAACGGAGCTTTTGGGGAAATCAGGGAGAGGCCATTGCATGAGCTGCCCGGCCAGCCTGGCGAAGGCTTGCGCGGCCGGTGAATCCGGAAACAGGTCCGCCACCGCTTTTTGGCGCATGACCGCGAGTGTCACGTAATCGTCGTGCGGCACGTAGCCGATAGGCTCGATGGCGACCTGAAGAAAGCGATCCACCGCCGTGTCCAACCTGCGGAAAACCTCCGCCGCTTCCCGTGGTCCCCTTGCTTGATTGACCAGCACCTTGAAACGGCGTTCCCGATAACGGCGCGTCAACACTTTGATCAAAGCGTAGGCGTCCGTCAGCGAAGTCGGCTCGGGAGTGACGACGATCACGATCTCGTGGGCCGACGACGCGAAGAACGTAACGTTTGGCGAAATGCCGGCCCCGGTGTCGATCAGGAGGACGTCCATGCCGGCCGCAAGCCCCTCCAGTTGCTCTTGAATTACCAGTTGCTGGGACTCCGTCAAGGAAGTCAGGTGAGGAACCCCGGAGCTGGCTGGAAGCACCTGAATGCCGGCCGGGCCCTCCAGGCAAATTTCCTTCAGCGTGCAGACGCCGGACAACGCGTGTTCGATCGTGTGTCGCGGCACAAGCCCCAGCAGAACGTCCAGATTGCCCAGGCCCAAGTCGGCGTCCAGGACAAACACCCGTTTGCCGGATCGACCCAGCGCGACCGCCCAGTTGGCCACGACGTTCGTTTTGCCCACGCCGCCTTTCCCGCTGGAGACGGCGATGACCCTGGTGCGCGCGGCGAGCAGATCTTCGGCCGGCGCCAAATCGTCGACGCCGCTCATGTTCTTCTGCATAGCGATTCCTCCTGCCACGTGGTGGAATGTGAGACGGACCCGGCGGATGTCAGCTCATGAGTCGCCCTCGCCCCGTTCAACATCGGGCGGGCTGAGTTGCGGAAGGCGACATACCGTTGCGCGATCAAAAACTCGGCCAAGCGCTCCGGCGACGCCGGCTCGATGTCTTCGGGCACCCGCTGGCCGACTCCCCAGTAGGACAGCGGCAATCCCGTCTGCTGCGCCACATCGTAGACGGTGCCGAACGACGCCGTTTCATCCAACTTCGTGAAGACGATGTGCAGCGACGGCAACACGCCGACTCGATCAATGATGCTTCGCAACTCTCCCGCCCGCGCGCAGGCCGGAAGCGTCACGTGCGTGGCGACGTCGGCGTCCTCGCCGAGCATCCGATGCAGCTCCAGAGCCGACGACACGTCGTCCGGCCGAACGCCAGGCATGTCAACGAGAACCAGATCGGCCCTCGCGTGACGGCGCAACCCGTCGCGAAGCTGCCGGGGCGACCGTGCCGACGCGAATGGAACGCCGAGCGCCCGCGCGTACCGCCGCAACTGCTCCACCGAGACCTCGCGATAAGCGTCGAAGGTTACGACGGCGACGGATCGACGCCGTTCAAGACGGCAATGGGCCGCCAGTTTCGTCACGATCGACGTCTTGCCAGCCCCGCTGGGCCCGAGGATCAAACGAACGACCCGACCGTTCGTTTGGTCGAGAAGGTCTCCCCCGACGACAATGCGACGGCCGATTTCTTGAGCGAGGACTTGCACCATCAGATCTTCATCACCGGCGCCGTCCCGCCCCAATCGCCGTTGCAAATCCTTGCCCAGCGTTTCCGCCGACGCGGGGTGCATGCCTTGTCGAACGAACGATCGACACAGCGCGCCTAGGACCGTCGGCGTTTCCTCTTTCACCGATTGAGGTTCAGGCGGCAATGACTCCCCCAACCGGCGGCTCAGTTCGCATAATTCATCCTGAAGCCGCCGAAGACGAGCCCGCCGCGACTCCGCGCGTGGCGGGTGCGCCGGCGGGCCGAGCGGTCGTACATCGGCCGATTCGCGAAGCGAGCCGGACGGTTCCAGCAGGGATTCGAGCGTTGCGCGAAAACCGGAGACGGCGGAAGACGACGGGGGTCCCGCAGCGGACATTGAGCGAGCACCGGCCGCCGAATCGTCATCGCGACGCCCGGAACCCGTCGCCGGAGCCGGTTCCTCGCATGCGGCCATGACCTCCAACACCGGCCGATCGAACACCCGCAACGGCCTGTCGCCTTCGCGTACTTCCTTCGAGGAAAGGATGATCGCATCCGGCCCCAATTCCTCCTTGATCGCGCGCAAGGCGTCCTGCATGCTGAGAGCGTGAAACGTTTTGACCTTCATCGGCTCCCTCACGACGACTGCGCGAGTTCGGCGTCGATCCGAACCGTATCGAGCGACTGCAGACGCGCCAAAGCGTCGACTTCATTGAAACCGATAATCGGCACCGCGTGGAGCACACGATCGGTCAGACGGCGCAGATGCCGCCGCACGGCCTGCGAACACAGCACGACCGGCTGATGACCGCGGGAAGCGACCCGTTCGGCGGCCTGTTTCAGGCCGTTCAGCAACTTGTGCGACAGCGCCGGATCGAGCGAAAGAGCGGCTCCCTGCGGAAGACTGGCCGCCTGCTCAGCCAACGACCGATCCAACAGCGGGTCCAACGTAATGACCTGGAGCGTGCCGTCCTGCGCTTGAAACTGTTTGGTGATCGTCCGGGCCAGCGCCTGGCGGGCGAACTCCGTGAGCACGTCCGCATCCTTGACCGCTCCGGCATGATCGGAGACCGCTTCGAGGATCGACCGAAGATCGCGAATCGGCACGCCTTCCCTGAGCAAATTGCCCAAGATCCGCACCACCGCCCCCAGGGGCAGCAACGTCGGAATCAGCTCTTCCACCAATTTTGGATTCGTTTTGCCGACTTCGTCCAACAGCGCCTGCACCTCCTGCCGTCCGAGCAACTCATGGCCGTGCCGTTTGATGATTTCGGACAGATGCGTGGTGATCGCCGAGCTTGCGTCGACGACGGTGTAGCCGGCCAGTTGCGCCTGTTCCCGCGCGTCTTCGGCGACCCAGAGAGCCGGAAGGCCGAACGCCGGCTCTTTGGTCGGAATTCCCTGCACCAGCCCCCGCTGGCCCGTGCCCGGATCGATCGCCAACAGATGGCCGGGCAGCACGTCGGCTTTCGCCACTTCCACGCCCTTCAAAATGACGACGTACTCGTTCGGCCGCAGTTGGAGATTGTCTCGGATATGAATCGGCGGCACCACGAATCCCATGGATTCGGCGATCTGTCTCCGCAAGCCTTTGATCCGGTCCAGCAGCGCGCTCCCTTGCGCTCCCTCCACCAGCCCGATCAGGCCGTATCCCACCTGCAGCTCCATCAACTCAAGGGGCGCGACGCGCGTCACGCTTTCGTCGGCCTTGGGGGAGGCGGGAGCCGACGCAACCGCTTCGGAACTTCGCTCCTCCTCGCGTAAGCGGTACGCCATCCAACCGGCAAGCCCCCCCAGCCCCAAAAACGCGAGATGCGGCAAGCCGGGAACCATGCCCAACGCGAGCAGAATCCCGGCGGCGGTGCCGACCGCCTTGGACGAGGTCAACAACTGCCTGGTGATCTCGCCGCTAAGATCGGTCTCGGCGGCGGCGCGGGTGACGACGATGCCGGCCGCCGTCGAGACGATCAACGCCGGTATCTGCGCGACCAACCCTTCCCCTACGGTCAGCAACGTGTAGGTCTGCGCGGCGAGCGCCGGGCTCATGCCTTTCTGAAGAATGCCGATGGCCAGCCCGCCGACGATGTTCACGAGAATGATGACCACGGCGGCGATGGCGTCGCCTCGCACGAACTTGCTGGCGCCGTCCATCGCTCCATAGAAATCCGCCTCCTCGGCGATTTCCCGGCGGCGCCGCCGCGCCTCAGCCTCGTTGATGAGGCCGGCGTTCAGATCGGCATCGATGCTCATCTGTTTGCCCGGCATCGCGTCCAACGTAAACCGCGCGGCGACTTCGGCCACGCGACCGGCGCCCTTGGTCACCACCACGAAGTTGATGACGACCAGAATGCAGAACACCACCAACCCCACCGTGTAATTGCCGCCGACCACGAAGCTGCCGAACGCCCTGATGACCTCGCCCGCCGCGCCGACTCCTTCGTTGCCGTGAAGAAGAATCAAGCGGGTCGAGGCGATGTTCAGCGACAGCCGCAAGAGCGTGATCATCAGCAGGATGGACGGGAACACCGAAAACTCGATGGGCCGCCGCACTTGCAGGCCGACCAACAGAATGATGACGGACAACGTGATGTTGAAGCTCAGGAGCAGATCGAGCAGAAACCGGGGAAGCGGAAGCAGCATGACCATCAAAATGGCCACGACCCCCACGGAAATGAGGATATCGGGATGTTTGACGAACGATGCGCGTTGAATTGGTTCCACCTTGGTCGACATGATCGTTCCGGCGGATGACGGTCGATCGGTTTATCGCCCCCGACCGTTACGCTTGTCCTCGAAGCCCGCCCGCTTCACCTGCCGTCATGCCACGGGCGCGATAGACGAATGCGAGAATTTCAGCCACGGCCCGATACAGATCCGACGGGATCTCCTTTCCGACGTCCACGAGCGCGAACAGAGTCCTGGCGACGAACTTGTGCTCGACGACCGGCACGCTGTGGCGTCGGGCCATTTCGCGAATGCGCTCGGCGATCTCGCCGGCGCCTTTCGCCACCACGCACGGCGCGGCCATCTTGGAGGCGTCGTACTTGAGCGCCACGGCAAGGTGCGTCGGGTTTGTCACGACGACGTCGGCGGTTTTGACCGCCGCCAGCATTCGCTTCTTCAGCAGCTCCCGCTGCGCGGTCCGGACCCGGCTCTTGATCAGCGGATCTCCTTCCGTCGACTTGTGCTCTTCCTTCACCTCTTCTTTCGACATGCGCAGGCTGCGTTCCCATTCATACCGCTGATAGAGATAATCCAACCCGGCGAGGACTCCGATCGCGCCGCCGACCGCCAAGGCCGCCTTCAACAACAGCCATCCCGTCACGTGCAGCGACGTGCCGAAGTCGAACTCGGTCAATCCCGGCACCTGCTCCAGATCCGCCTGCACGGCGGCGAACCCGACGCCGGTTACAATCGCGATCTTGAACAGTCCTTTGAGCAGTTCAACCAGGGAGCGCAGAGAAAACAGCCGGGACAACCCATTGAGCGGATTGACGCGACCGGGATCCAAGTGGAGCGCCTCCGGCCGAAACAGGAATCCCGTTTGGAGGATCGTCGCCCCACCCCCGATCAACAGAAGTCCCCCGAGAATCGGCAGCGTCACGCCAAGCACTTCCCATCCGGCGTGGATCACGCGCGCATGGACCTGCTCGATCGTCAATCCGTTCCGAAAGGTCTCCGGAAACGACAGGGTCAATCCTTCTCTGATCATATCGATCATCGCCTGAAGACCGGTCGGCAACGTCGCAGCCAGCAACCCGATGCCGCCCAGCAGAACAGCAGCGGTGGACAGATCCCGGCTGAGGGCCACCTGTCCTTTTCGGCGCGCCTCTTCCTTGCGTTTCGGGGTGGCGCGTTCGGTTTTATTGCTTCGATCCTCAGCCATGACCCAACAGACTTAAGAGTCCTATGATCGAAAATTGCAGCCGTTCGATCTCGCGGCCCAGCAACGCCACGATGAACGGCATCGCCAGCGCCAAGATCGCCAACCCGCCCGCGATGGTCACGGGAAAGCTGAGCACGAAGACGTTAATCTGAGCGACCGCCCGCCCTAAAATCGCCAGCAGCACGTTGGTCACGAGAATCGTCACCAGCACCGGCGCGGCCAGTTTCAAACCGAGCGCGAACATCTCCCGGGAGAGCCGCACGATTTCCTCGCCCAATCCGGCCGGAGGAGCCGTTCCGAAGGCCGGAATCGCCTCATAACTGGCCACGATGGTCGAGACGACCAACACGTGGGCGTTGAGCGAGAGGAATACCAGCGACGCCAGCAAAGTGAAAAACCGTCCCATGAGCGGGACCTGATGCGACGTGGCCGGATCCAGGAGCTGCACGACGCCGAACCCCATCTGCATCCCCACGACGTCGCCGGCGAGTTCAAGCGCGCCGAAAAACAGCCGCACCGCCAGGCCGATCGTCAAACCGATCGCCAGCTCGCCGGCGAGACCGGCCGCCAGGGCGACGGGATCGAACGGAACGGCGGGGAGACGAACGACCGGCGCCAGCACCGCGCCCAACGCCAGGACCAGCAGCACCTTGACTTTAGACGGAACGGCTTGCCCGCTCAGAACCGGCAGCGCGGCGAGCAATCCGCCGACCCGCACGATCAACGCCAAAAACGATTGGAACTCCGGCAGCACAATCTGAATGGTCTGCGTCAACACCATGACCGCCTTAATGCACGTACTGCGGGATAGCGGCGAACAGGTTCGCGGTGAAGGTCGTCAGCACGTTCAGCATCCACGGGAAAAACAACAACAGCGCCCCGAACAGCGCCAAGATTTTCGGGACGAAGGTGAGCGTCGCCTCGTTCAACTGGGTCATGGCTTGAAACGCGCTCACGGCCAAACCGATCACGAGACTCAAGCCCAGAATCGGCGTCGCCACAAGCAACGTCGTCTCCAACGCCTGCCGCCCCAATTCGGTCACCATTTCCGGTGTCACAGAATCGCCTCCTTGTTTTTCACGTCCGTCCTTCGCGTCGCCGACGGATCTCATGGATTGAACGTCGCACAAGCGTTCTTTCCCGTTCGCCTCCGCGCGGTCCACAGCAGAATGTGTCACTGAAAACTCCTGACCATCGACCCCACGACCAAGTACCAACCGTCGGCCAGAACGAACAGCACCAGTTTGAACGGCAGGGAAATCACCACGGGCGGGAGCAACATCATGCCCATCGACATCAACACGCTGGCGACCACCATGTCGACGATCAAAAAGGGAATGTAAATAAGAAAGCCGATCTGAAACGCCACGCGCAGTTCGCTCAAGATGAAGGCGGGAATGATGACGTGAGTCGGGACATCCTCGATCTTCTCCGGCTTCGGCAACCGGCCGAGGTCGATAAACAGTTCAAGGTCTCGCTCTCTCACTTGACGCAGCATGAACCCCCGCACGGGCTCGATCCCCTTCTTCCACGCCTCTTCGTAGGAAATCCGCTCGGCCATCAGCGGCTGAAGCGCATCGGTATAGACCGCCTGTCCCACCGGCGCCATGACGAACATCGTCAAGAAGAGCGCGAGCGATAACAGCACTTGGTTCGGGGGGACCGCTTGGGTCCCAAGCGCCTGCCGAAGAAACGATAGGACGATCACGATCCGCGTAAACGAGGTGACCATGATGAACAACGCCGGTGCCAGGGAGAGCACCGTCAGAAGGACGAGAATCTGTATGACGGCGGCGGTTTGTTTGGGCCCGTCCGAGCCGAGATCGATGCTGATCGAGGGGCCGCCGGCCAAGACCTCGGCCATCGGTCCGCAAGCCAAGGTCGCCGCCGAAACCGCCGATCCGACGAACACCAAGCGCGTCGACCGGCCCGTGATTTTATCGATCACCATGGTTCTCCGCGCGACGGAAGAAGGATTCGACTGATGGACGTCGCATCCAGGCGGGGAACGACGACGAGGGAATCACCGACTCGGACGGCCTCTCCGCCGACGACATGAGCAGTTTCCGAATTTTTTCCGTGTCGCTGACGCGGCCCAGCGGAACCAGATCCGTCGCGGTGGCTCCAACGATGAGATACTCCCCGGCCACAGACACCAACATGATCGTCTTCCGCGGCGCGACGGCCCCGCTGGCCACGACGCGGATCAATTCGTGCCGCCCCGGGGTCCCCAGGCGGCCGCCGATGATTCGCCTGGCGACCAGCGCCGCCGCGGCCATCAGCAGCAACACGACGGCCAGGGCCGACAACGTGCGGAGCAGGCTGTCCCAGAAATCGATCACGATCGCTTCTCTCGCGTTCACCCTAGCTGCTGAACCCGTTCGGCGGCGCTGACCACGTCGGTCAAGCGGATGCCGAACTTTTCATTCACGACGACCACCTCGCCCCGGGCGACCAGCTTGTTGTTCACCATGACGTCCATCGGCTCTCCGGCCAGCTTGTCCAGTTCGATGACCGAGCCTTGGGCCAATTGCAGCAGATCCCGAATGGCCATTCTCGTCGAGCCGACGTAGACCGACACGTTCATGGGAATGTCGAGCAGAAACTCGATGTTTTTGGGCGTTCCCGCCGTTTCGACGTTCTGAACCGGAGGAAATGACGCCGGCTGAGGCGCGGCGGACCCAGCCGTCTCGCTTTTCGTCCCCGCTTCCGGCGCCGTCCCTGAATCAGCCATCCCTCACACTCCTCTCGCCGATGATTAGTTGAACATTTTCGTGATACGGCAGGCATGGTTGCCCTTGTAGACGCCGGGGCTGCCCTGGAATTTGTGAAACCCCTCGACGTAGCAATCCAGCGGATCGCCCGGCCGTTGATCCAACAGGATCACGTCACCCGGCGCGAAGTTCAGCACGTCGCGCAGCGTGACGGTCGTCGTCCCCAACCGCACGGAGACGGACAGAGGGCACTCCTGCAGTTTTTCACGGAATCGAGCCGTCCAGGCCCCGTCCTGCTCGATTTGGTCCGACACCAATCCGGAATACAATTTTTCTTTGATCGGCTCCAACATCGAATAGGGATACACCAGAAAAAAATCCCTGGCGGTGTCCCCGATCAGCACCTGAATCGTCACCACGACCACGATCTCCGACACCGTCACGATCATGGCGAATTGAGGGTTGCTTTCCGACCGCACGTATTCCACCTTGACCGGCAACACGGCCTGCCAGGATTTTTCGAGATCCCCCAAGGCGTGAACGAGCAGTCTCCTGACGATACGCAACTGAACGGGTGTAAAGTCGCGCCCCTCCGGCTTCACGAGCGTTTGCCCCTTCCCGCCGAAAAAATAATCGACGATCAGATAGACCAAAAACGCATCCATGACGAACAGGCCGTTCCCCCGCAGCGGGTGCATGTGGAAGACATTAAGCGACGAGGGCAATGGAATCTTTTTCAAGAACTCGCCGAACTTGAGGACCTGCGTCCCCACCACGAGCAGATCGATCGTCTCGCGCATCATCCCGGTCCATGAGACGGCCTGACGTCTGACGAAGCGATCGTTCACCATTTCGAGCGTCGGCATTCGCCCCCGGACGATCCGCTCTTGATTCAGCAAATCGTAGGGAGCGGCCCCTCCGTGACCCGGCGCCTCCGCTTTGGGCGTCGTATCCACGTCCCCCGACGCCATGCCTTTGAGCAGGGCGTCGATTTCCTCTTGAGAGAGAACTTTTTCCATACTGCCGGCTTATTGCACGACGAACTCGGTGAAATACGCCGCACGGACCCCCGGCCTCGCCAGCAGTCCGTTGACACGCTGCATGATTTCGTCGCGCAACTGAAATTTGCCCTGGGCCGTTCTGACGGTGTTGACGTCCTTGCTGCTGAGTAACACCAAAATCGTGTCGCGCACTTGCGCCACGCGGGCCTTGAGGTCGTTCGCCACCGCCTCGTTGTCGGTCTCCAGCTTAATGACGATCTTGAGATAGCGGATCTCCGGCACATCGGCCAAGTTGACGATGAACGGGTCCAGATCGACCATGATTCCCGGAGCAGAGGCTGATCCCTGCTTGCCGGAATCTTTTCCCCTGCCGTCTTCCTCACCCGCATGCTCGCCGACGCTTTCGCCCCCTTTGCCCGCTCCGCCCAACAACTTGACCGCCAGCACCGCTCCTCCGACGCCGGTGACAAGCGCGACAAGCGCCACGATGATGATGAGTTTGATCGGGAGAGGGGGAGCTGAGATTCGTACCGCTTCTTTTTCGTCCGTCGCCGCCGCATCGGCCATAACCATCCTCCTCGCTGCTTAAACCGCTACCACCTCCGCCTCTCACCGGAACTGCAATGCCTATGCCATTATGGGAAGCCTTGCGCCGTCTTCGGGCGCCACACGTTGCTCCATCATCTATCAATGTGAGCGGCTGTCTCGTCGGAGCGAGGGAAGGATGTGGTTCGGCGTCAAGAAGACCCTTGCCCCCGTCAGAAAACTGACAGGAGCAATGTTATTGTCGGCGCAGCCGGTGTGCGCGATCGTTTCTGCTTGGATCGACGAGAGGGCGGAGCATCGAAGCTCCGCCCCCTCTCATGAGGTTACCGTTTCAGATTGACCAACTCTTGCAGAATTTCGTCGGAGGTCGTAATGACCCGCGAATTGGCCTGGAATCCCCGCTGCGCGGCGATCATCTCGATGAAGCTTTCGCCCAAATCGACGTTGGACAGTTCGAGCGAATTCGACAACACTCGTCCGAGCCCGGCGCTTTCCGGAACGCCAATCAACGGTTGACCGGACGTTCCGGACTCCGCAAAGGTGTTCTTGCCCATCCGGATCAAACCGATGGGATCAGGGAACCGCGCCAGCGCCACCTGCGCTAACGGGCGCAACTGTCCGTTGGAGAATCTCCCGCTGATCGTGCCGTTGGAATCGACGGAAAAGGCCTGCAATGTGCCGGCCGAAAACCCGTCCTGCGTCAACTGCACCAACGCCGAGGGCGAGCCGAACTGCGTGGTTCCGTCCAAGCCGGTGCCTCCGTCGGTCGTCACGCTGGTTCCGAAATCCATCGCGATCTGTTGATCCGGCGTGGCCCCGGTGAAGTCGACCTGCAACTCGCCGGGTAAGGTCCCAGCCGTTCCGGCCGCTGTCCCAGTATCATAGCGAATCACCGGACTCTCCCGGTCAAGCGTCCCATCTGTGTTAAACGTCAACGTGCCGGAGCCGACCCTCACAATACCCAACGTGGTATCGATGTTGCTGGTATGGTAATTCGCGGTCACCACTTCGTTGACCGAGGCGACGACGTTGTAGTTCCAGGTGTTATCGCCGATCATCGTGAAGTAGGTCGTCAGCAGATGCGGGTTCCCGAGCGAATCGTACACCGTCATGGACGTTGAGAAATCCGAGGTCCCTGATGGATTGGACACCAGAAAATCGGTTCCGGCTGTTTGGGTCCCCGTCGTCATGTTCAAGTTCGCCGCCAGTGTATCGCCGCCATTAGCCGTGACCGTGACGTTGCCGGTTCCCGTCGTCGAGTTATTGGGTGTTCCCGTGATGCCGGAGGTGAAGGTAAAGACTCCGGCAGAACTGACCGTCGCGGTAAAGCCCGAATAGGCGGCGGCCAAGTAGGGATCATTGGGCGTCAGCGATCGCACGGCGTTTTGAATGGCCGTGGCCAGGGCTGCACCCGTGAGCCCGTTGGCCACCGTGACGGTCTGAGCCCCGTCCCCGTTCAGATTGATATTGAAACTGTTGTTGCCGGCCGCCGTTGTCGTGGTGGAGGGGGCAGATCCCACCAGATTGCCTCTGACGCCCGCCGGCGTGCTGGCGGAATTTAAGTTGGCCGCGATGAAAGCCGTCGTGGTGGCATTGGGCGGCGCGGTCGTCGAAGGAAGGGAGATGTCGCCCATCGTCCCGGTGATGGTGCCGGTCGCATCGGCCAGAAACCCTTGCAACCGAAAGCCGACCGGATCGACGACGTTGTTGTTCTGATCCAGCCGAAAGATGCCGGCTCGTGAGTAGAACCGCGCGCCGTTGGTGTCTTCCAGTATAAAGAACCCGTTTCCGTCAATGGCCAGGTCAAGCACGTTCGACGAGGACGCGAGCGACCCCTGCGAAAAATTACCCTGCACGGACGTCAATGCCACCCCGATGCCGGTCTGGATCGCGCCCGCCCCTCCCGTGATCGAGGAACTGATCAGATCGGCGAACGTGGCTCGGCTCCCTTTAAATCCGACGGTGCTGAGATTGGCGATATTGTTTCCGATGACGGACAACGCCATACCGTTGGCGTTGAGACCGCTCACACCGGTGAACAGCGACGACAGGATTCCCATAGGTTCAGACCTCCTTGAATCAGTGCGACATCCAGACGACTATCGGAGTTCCACAACCTCCGATGGATCAATGTTCAGATTGCCGACGGCCAATTTCGCCGCCTTATTTTCCATCCGAATCCCGGACACCGTGAGTTCAGCCCGGCTTTGGGCGGTCACCGGATCGCCGTGAACGTCGATCGCGGACAACAGATAGCGATAGACCCCCGCCGGCACCGCTTCCCCGTTTCTGTTTCGGCCGTCCCATTCGACCGTGTTGAGGCCGGACGGTCGATTGGCGTATTCCATCGATCGAAGGACTTGTCCCTGCTGATCCGTAATGTCGATACGGACTCGAGCCGCGTCTTTCTCCAAGGCATAGCGGATCATGGCCGGTCCATCCCCCCGTTCGACCAGCGGCATGTCCACGCCGATTCGCCGTCCCACAAGCGGCGTCAACGTAAACTGGAGCGACGCCTGTTGGGTATCCAAGGTCCGCTGGAGCAATTGCGCCTGTTTGATGCTCTGCTCAAGCTGGCTGAACTGCGCCAACTGCGCCACGAACTCGGTGTTGTTCGTCGGATTGAGGGGGTCTTGATGTTTCAGTTGCGTCACGAGCAGTTTCAGAAAATCATCCTGCCCCAATTCTCTGGGCCCCGTGGATCGAGTCACGTCGGCGGCGCTCTCCGCCGCGCTGATGCCGGTGATCATGGCCATGATTTTCTCCGTTCCTTTGCGGCGATCGTCAACGTTATGCCACCACGTTCAACATACCGGCATAGGGGATGCCCGTGTACGTACGCGTCTCAGGCATCATCGGCTGTCGGTCCGGCGCCGGTCTCTCCGGTTGCCAGGTTCGGTCCTGATCGTAAGACGGGCCTTGGTGAAACGACCGGCCGCCGCCGTGGCGATCGACATCGACGCGGAATTGGCCCATCTCCAACCCGTTGGCCTGCAAAGCCGATTGCAAACGATCGTGACCGGCCGCTAGATACTGGGCGACGTCGGGACGATCCGAAAACAAGTGCGCGTGGACGAGGTCGTTTCTGACGGCGACGCGAACGTTGACATGACCGAGGTCGGGACGCGAAACCTCGAACGCCACGGAGCGTGACACGACCGACCCGGGCTTGTCGCCGTCGGAACCATGAATTGAAGAACGTTGCGGCCTAGACATCGGATCGACTTGGCGTTGAGAATCTCCCAAATTCGACTGAGTCGCCGACTCGCTCGAGGCCGCCATTCCGAATCGATGGGCGATAACTTCCTGATTGCCTTCTGGTTGCGCATGCGACTTCTGGATTGACTCCGCCTCCTCCCGAACGGAATCGGCGTTGCGGTTTAATCGATCGAGATCCGGCGTCCGATCCCCCGATTCGGTCGGCTGGTCCGCGCGATGCGGTTCCTCGGTAAGCGTGAACTCCTTGTCGTGATCCCGTATGTCGTGATCCCGTATCTCCGAGAAATAAGACGGGCCCGGCGTTGTCCGATCGAGAAGCCGGCCGGCGTCTCCGCCATGGCCTTGTACGGAAGAACCGTCGCCTTTCGTCACCACGGCCGGCGATCGGGACGGCTCCGAAAAAGACCCCTTTTCCGGTTCCCCCGTCAATAACAGCGAATCATCCGGCTCCGCCCGTATCATATCGTTCAACGACGCTTCGGACATCATCGGGCGACGCGCTTGATGAGTTGACCGAGAGACGCCTTTACCGTCGGAATCGCTCAGCTGCGCAACCGGCCCTTCCCTATCGCTCTCTCCCTGTCGGCGATCTTCCGTCCCGTTCGCCACCGACAATGGTTGAGCGGAAGATCCATGGAAAGCAGCCGTTGAAAACCCGACCGTCACCATGCCGCTTTTCAAGCCGGACGGGAGTTCGGCATCGAGGACTTCCGGCGTCTTTTCGGATTCGAATGCGAGTACGGCTTCCCCTTGCATGTTCGCCGCTTCCTCATTGATCGAGACATCGAGTTGCTCACGGAGCATCGTCTCGGAATGATCACGCGTGACGGGCATGCCGGTCCCATCGGAGGCCGGTGTCTCTGTGTCAACCTCTTTGGATTCGCCGGACTCGCGACGCGCATCGACCGTGGCTCCGACCGACCGGGATCGTACCTTCCCATCATCCCCTTCGCTCGACTGTCGCGCCTCCCCCGGTCGCGCCGTCGGTTTCTCATGCTCATCCGTCCCATCTTGGCGCGGCTCCGACACTTTCGGTCTTTGATCGAATTTGGAAACGCCGTGAGTCCGTTGAACGGAACGCAACGTGGAAGAAAAGGCGCTGGGTGAACGGCGTTCGGGCGACGCCTTGACCTCAGCAGGTCCACGAGGCGACTCGTCATGAGGAGGCGCCGCGACCGGCAAGACTGAAGTCATCATGTTCACCACCGAGGGCATGGAGTGTTTCCTTTCCTCGGACGTGAACTTTTACAAGCCTCGTGCCAAACGAAGAGTCGCGCAACGAACCGAATTTTCCAGGAGTTTCAACGGGAGCGGAATAGACGAGCATCATGAGCTGGGAAAAATCTTTCTTGCCCCGCGGCAAGAATTGCTGGGTATCGATCAGGGCGTTTGCGCCAACAACTGTTCGGTGAGTTTGGCCGCGCGCTCGGGTTTGACCTGGGCGAGAATCGCTCCGGCGGTTTTCGTTTTGACGAGGCGCAGGATCAGAATCGCGGTCCGCTCCGGCATCCGCTCTAAGCGGGCCGCCGCATCCTCGGGCGGCATGGTTTCATACATCTTGGCCAGTTGGGCCTTCTGTTCCAGGGCCAACCGTTCTTTTTCCAGCAGGGCCTTCGCCTGCGCCGTTTTCTGTCCCGCAGTCCGTTGCTCTTCCTTGGCGACCGCCGTTTCAATTCGCTTGGCCATCGCCTCGTTTTGAGCCAACAGTTTGTCAATCTCAGCTCGCAACACCAACAACCGCTCCTCGTTCTGTCGCACGGCTTCCTCGCGCCGATCCAAGGAACGCTTCCGTTGATCCAGCATAACAAGGACTTCGTGCGGCACTTCGAGTGCCGGCCCTTGAATCTCCTTGCCCGTTGGGACGGGCGGCTCGCCGGTTTGCCCGGCGACCGACCGTTGACTGTCGCCCAGAACGGCCTGTTGAGCCGCCGACGGCGGCGCCGGCAGACCCTCCTGCGGGAGCACCGGCTTTCCCTTTGCATTCGGCGACGCCTGTCCCATCTGGGCCATCATCCAGAACAGAACGATGGAGCCGACGAGGCCGCCCCCGACCCTCCAGAGCCAAGACATTCGTGACGGCGAAGCCGGAGCCGCCCAACGATGGTTACGACGACCGAGGAGAATCCGATCGCCGGTGGAAGACAACGAATCAGCTCCCATCACGAATCCCGTTTCAAAAACAGCCGACGTCCCGCGGCTTCATCCGTCGCCCGTTGTTCCCGTCTCAACGTCACGCCATCGCCTTCCGCGCGTCGGCGCTCGTCAAGACGGTCGAGCACCTTGCATGCCTGCGTTGCCTCGACGAGGCGCGCCTGCGTCTCGGCCCACAAGCCGGTCAACCGATCGATCGCGCCGCGCGCCTGCTTCAACAACGTCTGTTGCGACGCAAGCCGCCATTCCCACTCCAGCAGCGCTTGCGCCGTCATCCCCTGCGCCGTCTGGCGGCGCCAGGCGGCGACGTCGGCCTGCAATCGCGCGTCAAGGGCCTCGCACCGTTGCTCCAGACTCATCAACTCCTGGGTCACCTGCGCCAATTCCATCATGAGCGCTTCCTGGGTCTGCGCCCGCAGTTTTCTCAACGCATCCAGACTCATGACACCCGCTTAGCCAAGCCGATCAAGTCTTCAACCGACGACGGCAGTGGAGCCGGCTGATCGATATCCTGCCGCAAGTAGGCGTTGATAGAGTCCTGCGCGCGGACGGCGCGATCGAGCGCCTTGTTCGCACCTTCTTTATAGGCGCCCACCAGAATGAGATCCTCGGACTGCCTGTAGCGGGCGACCAACTCCAACAGGCTCCCGGCGGCTTCCCGATGCTCCCGCCCGACAATATCGCGCATGACACGGCTGGTACTCTGGAGCAGATCGATCGCCGGAAAGTGATTGCGGGCGGCCAAGGCGCGTGAGAGTACGATGTGGCCGTCAAGGATGGATCGAGCAGCATCGGCCACCGGATCGGTCAGATCGTCTCCGTCGACCAACACCGTATACAAGCCGGTAATGGCGCCTGGCCCCGGCCCGGTGCCGACGCGCTCCAACAACTTCGGCAACAGAGCGAACACGGAGGGCGTATAGCCTTTGGTCGTCGGCGGTTCCCCGATCGCCAAGCCGACCTCCCGCTGGCTGTAGGCCAATCGCGTGAGGGAATCCATCAACAACAGCACCTGCTTGCCCGCGTCACGAAAGTATTCCGCGATGGCGGTCGCCACCAACGCGGCCCGCAGGCGGACCAGCGGGGCTTGATCGGACGTCGCCACCACGACGACCGACCGCCGGAGCGCCTCGTCCCCCAAATCCCGCTCCAGGAACTCCTTGACCTCGCGACCCCGCTCGCCGATGAGGGCGATGACGTTCACATCGGCTTTGGTGTAGCGGCTGATCATTCCGAGCAGGACGCTCTTGCCGACGCCGGCCCCCGAAAAGATGCCCATCTTCTGCCCTTGGCCGCAGGTGAGAAAGCCGTTGATGGCGCGGATGCCGAGATCCAGAGGCGCCCGGATGCGCGCGCGCCGGAGCGGGCTCGGGGGAGCGGCGTAGAGCGGATACCGTTCCGTGGTCCGGAGATCTCCTCGGTCGTCGAGCGGGCGACCGAGTCCGTCAAGGATCCGTCCCAACAAACCGGGCCCCACGGGAACGGTGGGAACGCGACCGGTCATGGCGATCAAACTGCCCGGTCCGATTCCGCGCATTTCTCCCAGCGGCATGAGCAGGATGCGGTCGCCGCGAAAGCCGACCACTTCGGCGGCGACCGGCTGTTCGCCGTGCTCCGTGCTGATCTCACACAGCTCACCGACCGTGGTCGCTGAACCGTAACCTTCGATGACAATGCCGACAGCCTGGACAACTCGCCCGGCGACGGAAACGGGATCGACGCGATCAAGGGCGGCGCTCAGATTCATGGGTGATCCTGTTTTTCAAGGCGGTCCCCAAACGGAACAACTGAGCGTCCAGCGACGCGTCGATCACGTGCGTGGCGGTGTGGAGCAGGCAGCTCCCGCGCGGCATCGCGGCGACGGGCTCGATCTTCAAGGTCAGTTCGACGTCGCGCCGCCCGGCCAGCTCGGCTTGCGCTTCCGTGAGCGCCGGCACGTCGGCCGGATGGACGCGGACGATGACCGAGCCGGCGTCCGGAACCGCCTCCAGCGCAGCTTTCGTTTGTGCGATGATTTGATCCTTGCAACGCTCGGCCGACTCGCGCAGCACCTTGGTTGCAATGTGAAACGCGAGCGACGCGACTTCGTCTTCAAAGACGGCGCGAAGCGAAGCCCGCGCCTCATCAAACTTGTGTACGGCCTCGGCCAACACGGCGTGCTCACGACGACACCGTTCTTCGGCCCGCCGCTCCCCCTCTTCAAGGCCTCGCTCGAATTCCGTGGGTCCTTCATCCTCGGGAGGATCCCCCTCGTCATCGAACGCCTGAAACGGCGGATCGGAGAGCCGGACCGCTCCGGATCGAATGGCGGCTTGCTTCACCACGGACTCTTCGGCGCGCAGCCGACGGCGCTCCAGCAATCGGCGCGCGGTTTCCAAGACCGTTTCGCGGTGCATAGGCTTCATCAAAAAATCCGCCGCCCCCGCCTTCATGGCGCGAACCGCCAGTTCGACCGTCGCCACGCCCGTCATCACGACTCCGCTGATCCGATAGTCGATCGTCAACGCCTCTTCCAGTACCGCAAGACCGTCACGTCCCGGCATCGCCACATCCACGATCAAGAGATCCGGAGGCGACTGTTTCACCATGGCGACGGCGTCCTCAGCCGAGGAGGCCACCCGAATCGACACCCCTTCAGGACGAAACCATTCCAGGAACAATCGGCGGATCGATTCTTCATCATCGACCACGAGGATCGACCCGTGGAGCCGCGACCGGCCCACGCGCCCGCGATAGACTGACGCCGATGTGCGCGGCCCGACTCCCATTTACACCAACTCCTCGCCCGCGCCGGCGATGATGATGCGTCCTTCCTCTTCCAACTTTCTGCACACTTTCAAAATGTTCTGTTGCGCTTTCTCGACGTCCGCCACTCGAACGGGCCCCTTCGACTCCATATCGTCCTTGAGCATCTCGGCTGCACGGCTGGACATGTTTTTGAAGAATTTGTCCCTCACATCCGGGCTGGCTCCTCGAAGGGCGAGCGGGAGATCTTCTTTGCTTACTTCCTTGAGCAGTTCCTGGATTCCGCGATCATCCACCTTGATCAAATCATCGAAGACGAACATGAGGGCCCGGATGGCGTCCGCCAACGGTTGGCTCTTCTCGGCGATCTTCGTCATGATGGTGTTTTCGGTGGCCTTATCCATGCGCGCGAGAATATCGGCGACCACTTCGGCCCCACCGATGTTCTGAGCACCCAATCCCTTGCTGGTCAGTAGCGTCTCCTGGAGGCTGTCGCTCAGTTCCTCCAGAATCTCCGGCTGCACGTCTTCCATAGTCGCCAGCCGCAACGCGACGTCGTCCCGGAGATGTTCCGGCAACGCCGCGAGCACTTGCCCGGCTTGATCGCTTTCGAGATGGGCGAGAATGACGGCCACGGTTTGAGGGTGCTCGACCTTCAACATGTGCACGAGGGTCTTGACGTCCACCCACCGGAGAGCCTCCAATCCCGGATAGTTTTTCTTCGTCATGGTCTCGATGATGCGAGCCGCTTTTTCCGGTCCCAGGGCCTTGATCAGGATGTTCTTGATAAACTCCTTCCCATGAAATTGGACCTCTCCGCGGGCGCTCATGGCCTTGAAATCGGCGATGACCTGATCCTCCTCTTCCTTGGAAATCTGCGCCGCCTGCTGCATGAAACCGCCCAGTTTTTTGATCTCTTTGGGATCGAGCTGTTTCATGACCTGCGCCGCGGCGTCCTCGCCGATGGCGCGAAGAAGAATGACCGATTTCTGCTCGCCCGTCAGATTCCTTGCCATCTCGACTCGCCATCACTATCCATTCGCCGACGAACTCTTGAGCCACTGTTTGACGACTACGGCCGTCGCGTCGGGGTTTTTTCTGGCCATGTCGATGATCTGGGTACGGTCGAGGATCTCCGCCGGCTTGGGTTCCGCTCCGCCGACGGGAGCCGGCAGCGTCGGCCCAGACGCCTTGGCCGCCTCCGATTGACCGGCGCCTCCGCCGAGCATACCGAGCAAGGGACGGACGACGAAGAAGAGAATCATGAAAAAGAGCAGCGCCCCGACGCCGTAGCGCATGTACGGCAGCCACCATTTCCAGGCATCCGCCGTCGCATCGGCGCCTCCCGTTTGCAGTTCCTCCGTTCCCAAATCGAACTGCACGTTGGTGACCTGCACCTGATCCTGGCGCTCTTCCGAGAACCCCATCGCTTTCTTCACGATCTCTTCAATCCGCTTCATTTCTTCCTCGGAACGCGGGATGTACGTTCGCACCGCTCCCGCTTGAGCGGCTCCCGCCGCTTCTCCCTCTCCGGCCGGCGGCGCTCCGTAGGTTCCGTCCACCAGCACGGCCACCGACAACTGCCTGATAATCCCGACGGGCTCGACGATTTTCGAGACCACACGGCTGATCTCATAGTTGACGGTCTCGTTCTTCGTCTGGCTGCTGCTTGAGCTGGTCTGCGCCGGCTCTTGTTCGACTCCCGGCGGAACGTTCGACTGGACTCCCGGCACGCCGCCGACCGTTCCGTTGGTGCCGCTCGTTTTCTCCTGGCCCCGCTGCTCGCTTCTGACCACCTGCCCGTTCGGATCGAATCGCTCTTCCGTGGTCTCGATCTTGCGAAAATCAATGACGCTCGACACGCGCACCACGGCCTTGTTCTGCCCGACGATCCGTTCCAACATCGTTTGAATGCGGGTTTCGATGTCCTTTTCGACGGTGCGCTGGTACTCAAGCTGCGAACTCGTCAATCCGATGGTTTCGTCCGCCGTCGAACCCGACAAGAGACGTCCATGCCCGTCGACGACGGTCACGTCCCTGGCCTGCAACCCCTCGACGCTGCTGGAGACCAAATGCACGACGCCCTGCACCTGCGCCTTGCTCAACATGTAGCCGTTGCGGAGGGACAGCACGACGGACGCACGCGCCCTGTCCTGTTCGTTGGCGAACAGCCGCCGTTCCGGAATCGCCAGGTGAACGCGGGCCCGCTCGACCTCCGGCATTTGGGCGATCGTCCTGGCCAGTTCACCCTGCAGCGCCCTGCGATAATTGAGCTTTTGCACGAATTCCGACATGCCGATCGACGTGCGGTCGAAAATCTCGTAGCCGACCCCTCCGCCGTGCGGCAGGCCCTGCGTCGCCAATTGGAGCCGGAGTTCGTGGACCTGCGAGCTGGGAACCAACACGGTCGTCCCCCCGCCGGCCGTTTCGTACGGCACTTTGGCTTCTTTGAGCTTGTCGAGGATCGCCGCCGCATCCTCGCCGGTGAGGTTGGTGAACAACACCTGCATGTCGGGCTGCTGGGTCCACAGCGCCACGGCGATGAGCACCGCCACGGAACCGGCCAAGGCCACGAGCACGACCATGCGTTGATTGATGGAAAATTGCGAGAACATCGGAGTCGCTTGCTTTCCTTACGTTCGCGCGATCACACTTGCATCCGCTGGATCTCTTCGTAAGCTGCGATCAGTTTGTTTCTGATCTGCATCATGAGCTGAAACGACACGTTGGCCTGCTGGAGCGCGACCATCGCGCGATGAATGTCCTGTGACTCTCCCGTCATGAGCTCATCAACGGCCCGGCCGGCTTGAAGTTGTGCGTCATTGACCTGTCCGATGGCCTGTTTGAGCGAATCCATGAACCCCGGCGACTCGGCCGCCCCCGTCGTCTGACCGACCGACGGCACACCGATGGATGACACGATCGATTGCCCAACGCCCGAGACTTCCTTCATCGCTACCTCCCGATCTCCAAGGCCTTGTTCCACATGGCCCGCGTCGCGTTGATCGCCTGCACGTTCGCCTCGTAGGCCCGCGACGCGCCGATCATGTTGACCATTTCCTCCAGCACGTTCACATTGGGAAGGCGAACGAACCCCTTATCGTCGGCGTCCGGATGATGGGGGTCGTACACCTGATGACCCGGTTTGCGGTCCTCCACCACTCTGGCGACCGCCACGCCGTCCAACGCATGGGCTCCCGAGCCGACTGCGATCCGCCTGACTGTTCGGTCGAACGAGCCGCTCACCGGAACCGACCGGAACACGACGTCCCGCCGCTTATACGGTCCCCCGCCCGGTGTTTGCGTGGACTGGGCGTTGGCCAGATTGCTGGCAATGACGTTGAGACGACGACGCTGTGCGTCCATACCGGAAACGGAGACGGCCAGACTGTCCATCAATTCCATCGCACACCTCCATCCATACGGTGAAGATTCAAGCCGGCGTATCACTCGCCTACAGACGATTCGACCTCCTCACGGCGCCGAGCGGACGTTTCAGCGCCCCTCTCGAACGGCGTTGAGCAACGCCTCGAACTTTCTGGCCAGGATCGTCGCGGCGGCGTTGTACTGCATGACGTTGTCCGAGAGTTTCGCCATCTCCAGCTCCAAATTGACCGAGTTGTCGTCAAGCGGAAGATCTCCCGCCGGCACTTCGCTGAGTTTGCCGGTCACGGCTCCGACCCCCCGCCCTCCCGAAAGGCCGAAGTGGCGGGCATGGGTGGCCGCCAAGACTACCGGCAAACGGCCCCGATACGCCGATCGCAGTTGATCGAGAAAGCTCAACTCTGTGGCTCGGTATCCCGGTGTTTCCTCATTGGCCAAGTTGGAAGCGATCACCCGTTGCCGCTCGCTGCGAAGGTCCAACGTCCGTTCCAACAATTGCATGGTTCGGTCAAAGATGGTCATGTACACCTCCGTTGTGACGCCGCCTCGGCCGCCTCCCGAACGTTCCGGACCGCTCCGAGCGATGCAACCTCGATGCCGGCCGGTCCGGCCATGCCGCACGTTCAGATTGATCGTGGCCGACGTTCTGGGCACTCCCAGACTGCTGCAATTTTTCCCATCGGCAATCTTTGCCCCTCGTTTAGGGCGACGGAATCTGCGCAGACCTTTCCCCGTCTCGATATTCGCGCAGTTTGTTCCGCAGGGTCCGAATGCTGATCCCCAACTCTTTTGCGGCGCGCGTCCGGTTGTCGTTCACACGGGCGAGCGTCTTGAAAATCAAGTCCCGTTCCATTTCCCACAATGATCCGTTGGCCGACGGTCGGTCAGTCTGGATCGGAACGGGCGCCGATTGGGCCGCACTGCGAACATCGACCAGACAATGTTCCGGCAAGATAGGCCCATCACCGGCCAGCAAGGCGGCCCGCTCGATGACGTTTTCCAATTCGCGCACGTTGCCCTTCCAAGGCAGGCGCTGCAAATATGCCAAGGTGCCATCGGGCAGCGCCGGCTGGGCGGTTCCATTTCTCGCCGCCGCCCGCGCCGCAAAATGTCTCGCCAGCATCGGAATGTCGCCGGGGCGCTCCCTGAGCGGAGGGATGGTGACGGGGAACACGTTCAACCTGTAGTACAGATCTTCCCGAAATCGATTCTGTTCCACCTCATGATGAAGCGATCGGTTCGTCGTGGCGATCACACGGATGTTGACCGGCACCGGCTCGCGTCCGCCGACTCGATCGACCTCGCGCTCTTGAAGCACCCGTAGAAGTTTGGCTTGCAGCCCCAACGTCATCTCCCCGATTTCGTCCAGCAACAACGTGCCGGTATGGGCCATTTCAAACTTGCCGATTTTTCTGATCACCGCCCCGGTGAACGCACCCCGCTCGTGCCCGAACAGTTCGCTCTCCAGCAACCCATCGGGCAAGGCCGCGCAGTTCACCGCGATGAAGGGCCGATGGGCGCGGGGACTTCTGCTGTGAATGAAGCGGGCCAACAGCTCTTTGCCGGTTCCGCTTTCTCCGTTGATCAAGACCGTGGCCTGACTGGAGGCGATATTTTCGACCGTGCTCAACAGCCGGATCATGCCGGCGTCCTGCGTCAGAATCGCCCGACTGTCCGGCGTCCCCGCCGACGCCGCCGCGCCGATCTCTCTTCCTTCTTTGAGGTTCATGATCATCCGCGCCAGCAGATCCATCGAGAAAGGCTTCATCAGATAGTCGCTCGCGCCCAGTTTCATGGCCTCGACGGCGGTTTCCACACTGCCATAGGCCGTCATCAACACGATCGACGTCTGCGGCGCGCGGCGTTTCATCTCTTTGACCAACTCCAGCCCGGTCATGCGGGGCATCTTGAGGTCGGTCAAGACCAGCCAGGGACGAAATCGCGCAACCCGCTCGATGGCGTCGGCGCCGTCGATCGCGCCCTGCACGACAAACCCCAGTCGCCGCACGGACTCCACGAGCGCGGCGCGCATGGACGGATCGTCGTCCACGATCAACACGCCTTCGCCGACGTTCGACGGATCCATCCCCTGTTCGTCCGTTTGGCACTCAATCATGCGACGAGCCCTCCACCAAAATCGGTTCGCCGGTTTCTTCTTCGACCATCCCGTCTTTCCTTCTTTTCTCCTCGCCGTCATCGGACGACCGACCGGCGGCGAACGACGACGAAGGGTGAGGCAGCACGATGGAAAACGAGGACCCGCGTCCGACGGTGCTGTCCACGTCGATGCGCCCCTGGTGCGCTTCGACGATCGAATGTACGATCGCCAGACCGAGCCCCGTGCCCTCGGTCTTCGTGGTGAAGAAGGGATCGAAGAGACGGGAGCGATACGCCGGATCGATGCCGACCCCGGAATCGCTCACCGTCAGGCGCACCGCCTGAACGCCGAGACCGCACGACTCATCGGTCTTGAGGGTGATCGTCAAGATTCCGCCGTTCGGCATGGCTTGCGCCGCGTTGACGATGAGATTCAACAGCGCCTGTTTCATCCTCTCCTCATGGCACCAGATCGCCGGGATCGACGGGTCCAGATTCAGCCGCACGTCCGCCCGGACTTGAGCGATCGCGTGCGCCGCCAGGCTCAAGGCATCGAGAATCAGCGGCTCCGCTGCGTGCCAGGCCCTCACGGGACGAGCCGGTTTCATATAGGCCAGCAGATTGGCCAACAGGCGATCCATCGCGTGCACCGCCTGTGAAATCTGCTCCGCGTACTGGCGCGCCGCCGGCCGATCGCCCAGATCATTGCGCAGCAGGGATGCAAAAAGTTCGACGCTTCCCAGGGGATTCCTGATCTCGTGGGCGATCCTTCCGATCATTTCCCCCATGGCCGCCAACCGGTCCGTGCGCTGCACCTGCTCTTCAAGCTGGTAAAGACGCGAGACATCCTGAATCAGGATCAACCTTCCCGCTTGATCTCCCGATCGTATCTTGAGAGGAGACTCGGCAACGGTCACCATGGCCTGTCCGATCCGCTGGGGACGATCACCCAGACCGAGCCCCATGGACTCCAGCACGGCCGCCGCCGACCGTCCGCGCAACTCGACGTCCGTGACGCCGAGCAATCGAGCAGCCGGTCGATTACAGCGGGTGATGACGCCGGTTTCGTCCACCACGAGCACTCCCGTCGACAATGACTCCAGAATGCCGTCGAGATGGATCCGCATAGCTTCGTTCTCTTGAAGCTGCCGGCGAAGGGCTTCGTTGCTGCGCGCCAGCTCCAGGTCCATCCGCTCCACGCGGGCGGCGAGCGCGGCGTATGATCCCTGCAACGCCCGCGCGGCTTGATCGAAGCTCTCGAACGCCGTCCGCAGGCAGATCCGTTCGTCGGACTGGTGCATCGCGTTCGTCATCAAGACTCCTCCTTCCTCTCCAGGCGGCGCGCCGTCCGCACGGTATCCTTCAACGAGGCGGTGAAGCGGTTGATGAGCGGATCGTCCGTCTCCCCCACCTCGGCCAATGCCACGGTGGCGCGGTCGTATTGCCGCAACTCGTTCCAATGTCTGGCGGTCTGCAGATGAATCCATTCCCGTGCCCGACGACCGGGCTGCCGGTCGAGCGCCGCCTGATAGGCGGCGATGGCCTGTTCGTGTCGATTCAGCCTGGAGAGTGTCTCCGCGTAGGCCAGGAAGACGTCGAACGACGGCTTGCCCGCGCCTTTCAACGCCGTTTCATAGACCGCCGCCGACTCTTCCCATTGCTTCAGCTCTCCCAAGACCTCGGCAAGTTGAAGAACCATGTACGGGCGATCGCCGCCCTTGGGGTGGTGTTGCAGCCACTGACGGCACAGATGCACTGCACTTTGGAGATCACCTTGGCGTCTCATCGCGGTCACCAGCAGATGAAGCACTTCCGACTCATAACGGCCGGCTTGGAATTGAAACCGATACCGTTCGAACACTTTTCGAGCCGCCGGGGGATCTTCCTGCTCAAGATAGCTCTTGCCGAGACCGACCAACGCCGTTTCGAGCACGGCCTGGTCTTTGACCTTTGTAAGCTGCTGATAGAGCCGGCCGGCCTCTGTCGCGAAGCCGAGCCGCCTGTGCGCTTCGGCGATCTCGATCATGAGCGGCGGAGCGACCGTTTGCCCCATTCCCGCTCCATAACGATGGAACAGACTGACCACCGTCAAATCATCCCCGGATTTGACCGCCCGCTCGATCCAGGGAACGAGAAACGTCGAAATCCGCTCCAACGCTTGGGTCGCCCACGGCGCACCGATAGAATCGGCTCGGAGCACGGCATTCTTGTAGAGCAACAGCGCGCGGTTGACGTCGTTTGTCTTCTCATAGTATCTGCCCAGGTGAACCAACGCTTCCGCGCCGATGGGGCCGCTCTCTTCCTGGTCGGCGATCTCTCGCAGCATGGCCACATAGGCCGACTCGGTCGGTTCGGGATCTTGAACCTCCCGCATCATGGCGTCGACGGCCAGCCTCAATTGATCGTCATCGTTGCGATCCCTCCTCTCCACGTAGAGCGCCGCCCGTCTCATAGTCGCGACGGTGCCGTGCACGCTGTGCGGATACATCGAGGACACGTGCGAATAAAAAAACGTCGCGAGCGGCAGGTTGGACTTGCCGGCCAATCCGTCCGCCACGTACAGCAGCGCCGTTGGAGCGAACTCATGGCGAGGATAGAGGTTGTACAGCAGCAGAAACAGGTCGCGCGCGGACGCGTCGCGATGAGCCAACGCTTGGGTGACGGCGTACCGTTGGATCGCCAGCGGATCGCGCCGAAACACGGCGGGCCAGCGGCGATAGCAGAGATCATAGAACACCTGAGCCTCCGCCGGTCGCTGCTGTCTGTAAACGGCGTGCGCGAGCCCCATCGTGGCATATTGAGACAACGACTCATGATCCGTGCGCTTCCGCAACGTCGAAAACGCATGTTCCGCGTCGCTCCATTTACGCATGGCCATGAACGTGTAGCCTAAGCCGAGCAGAGCCCGATGGCCGTCGAACGGAACGTCGAGGGGCCGCGCCATCGCCTGCTCGTAATACGACTGCGCTTCCTGCAGCCATCCCTGTTCGAGATACAGATCCGCGATGCGCCAGGCGGCCCGCCCGGCGTTGGAAGAGCCGGGATGATCGCGCAGCACCTGCTTGTAGAGTTGGATGGCTCCAGCCCGATCCCGGTTGGAAGCATCCTCGCGCAGCGCCACCTCCGCCAAAAAGGCCAGGGCGGCGGGAACGAGGGGACTTTCAGGATATTCGCGTGTGATTTTCTCGAAGAATCGCCTGGCCTCGGACCATGCACCCTTCTGGTACGCCACGCGGCCTTCTTCCCAAGCCAGATCCAGAATCCCCTGTACGCGAAGACCTTCCTCCGGACGAGGACCATCATCGGGCAAGGACGGCCCAGGCGGTTCGGCCGATTCCGGAGCCGAAGTCGCTCTCAGATACTCCACCGCTGAAAAATCAGGCCGACTTGCGAAAGCAGGCTCCGCCGCGCTGACCTGCTCTTCAACCATCGCCAACATTGTCACAGCCAGGAGATGTCGAAAGGCGGATGGCAGACGAGTCATGAACCGAGGAATTGAGCAAGGACCATGCCTTGCATTGCACGAGAGAACGCGCGTGGATCGGCAGGGCGCAGGAAACAAACCGTCAGAAATGGCGACAACGAGTTCGAATCGACGTCAAGAGGTTGACGGGCCGGCTTGTCACATCGGAAGGCTTTGTTGCATATGCTCCCGCGGATCGACCCCCTTGCGTTTGAGTTTCTCGACCAGAGTGGTGCGATTCAGTTGAAGGAGCTGGGCCGCCCTGGTGGTGACGCCGTTGGCCTTGCGGAGAGCTTCGATGATGAGATGATTTTCATACTGCTCCACTTCGCGCATCAGATTGATGCCGTCTTCCGTGAATCGAATGAACTGCTCCTTCGGCTCGAGAGGCTGCGGCTTCCGGGCTATCTTCTCCGGAAGATCGGACACCGAGAGTTCTCCCTGTTTTTTCAAAACGGCCATCCGCTCCACCAGGTTTTCAAGCTCCCGGATATTGCCCGGCCAATCGTATTGCGACAACAGGCGCAGCGCCTCGTGAGAAATCCCCGTGATGTGCGTGTGTTTGGTTTGGTTGAAGCGTGCCACGAAATGATCGATCAACAGGGGAATGTCGCTCCGTCGGTCTCGAAGCGGCGGGATGACGATGGGGATCACATTCAACCGGTAAAACAGATCCTGGCGGAATCGCCGCTCTTCGACCAACGCCTCCAGATTCTGATTCGTGGCGGCGATGATGCGCACGTCCACTTGGATCGTTCGATTTCCCCCGACCCGCTCGAACGCCCGTTCCTGCAACACGCGAAGCAACTTCACCTGAAGGGGGAGACTCATTTCGCCGATCTCGTCCAGGAAAATCGTCCCCCCGTTCGCCAATTCAAACCGCCCCATTCTGGTGTGCGTCGCCCCCGTGAACGCGCCCTTCTCATGCCCGAACAGCTCCGACTCCAACAAATTCTCAGGAATGGCGCCGCAATTCACCGGCACCAAGGGGCGGTCCCGGCGCAAACTGTTGAAATGCAGCATGCGGGCGACCAGCTCTTTGCCGGTGCCGCTTTCCCCTTGGATCATCACCGTGCTGTCGCTGTCGGCGACCTTCCGCACGAAATCAAGCACCTGCCTGATCGGCTCGCTCGCACCCACCAATTGCTCCAACTGATATTGATCCCGCACCGCCTTCCGCAACAGGTGGTTCTCTTGGCGCAAGCGATAGACCTCGACCGCCTTGCGAACGACGACGACGACGGTCTCCGGATCGAACGGCTTGGTGAGGAAATCAAACGCGCCGGCTTTCATCGCGCGCACGGCGCTCTCGATCGTGCCGAATCCGGTCACGACGATCGGGATGATCTTCGCGTCAATCCTGACCAGCCGGTCGATGAGGCTGATGCCGTCGATGTCCGGAAGCTGCAAGTCGGTCACGAGAACGTGAACCGGCATGTTCTTGGCAGCCTGGAGCCCTTCCTTCCCGTCGGCGGCGACCGCCACGACGTATCCTTCTTCCACCAGCGTCTCGCGCAGCAGATCCCTGACGACCGGATCATCTTCAATGACCAGGATATGCGTCCGACTCATCGATCAAGACCTCGCAATCTGATTGTCGGCCAGGGGGTAGAATACTGGTCTCTCCGAATCAAGGCAAGAGTAATGCCTCAACCGTGAACATAGGCCCCGTCAACGACGGAAGATTCGTGGGCCTCACGCCACGATGATCGCCTTCTTTGCTGAAGGGTGTCGTCTTTTGAGAAGTTTCTCGACATCAATCCCTCTCTCTTGCTGGAAGCAGGAATCGACACCTCCGAATCCTTGCAGGCGATGGAGCTTTCTATTCTATTCCAACTCGTCGCAAACCAGAGATCGTCAAACTCGACATCCTCGAAATCAAGCGTGACCTCGCCGGGCGGCCGTGTGAGCACGTGGGGAATGGGAAGCAATCGGGTCGTCCCCTGGACAGCGTAACGCCCTCATGGCAGGTCTCTCACTCGAGCCCACTGATGGGTTCTCTCTGATCGAAAGCGTTGCAAGGCAAGCACCTGATCTCTATAATCCGGCCGAGATTCCCGCGCGGGCTGGCGTAGCTCAATCGGCAGAGCAGCGGTTTTGTAAACCGCCGGTTGGAGGTTCGATTCCTCTCGCCAGCTCCATGCCCGCTTTCCCGATCCGGGGCTCTTCCTCTTGTCCCATCGCCTTCGGCACAAACCGACGCGTGACTTTGCCGTCGGCGGCTCCGTACCGAGATTCGACTGTACAGAGCAACGGCCATCATCCAATCACATCGATTGTCCCGAAGAAGGTGCCGCGTCTCGCCTTGTTTGACTTTTCTGATGAGACGCGAGGGAGATTCGCGGTCCCCCTCGCCGAGGAGTGAGCGAAAGGATTGCGTATCGAGAGAAGTTCTTCAGTGCTCCGTTTCCGTGAGGGCGCTCTCGCGCTCGATCTCCTCGATCTCCTGATCCGACTTGCCCTTCGTCATGGACGGATGCAGGCCGTATTTCTTGAGCATCTTGTAGAAATCGGCTCGATACCGGCCGGCAAATTGCGCGGCGCGGGAGATGTTGCCGCCGGTCAGTTGAAGAAGGTTCTTGAGGTACGTCCGTTCGAATTCCTCCCTCGCCTCCGTGAGCGGCTTGAGCGGTGCCTCCGGCGAGACTCCCACCGAGGGCAGGAGGTCGGGCGTGATCATGTCTTGGCGCGACATCACGACGGCTTTCTCGATCACGTTTTCCAGCTCGCGCACGTTGCCGAGCCATGGATTCACCATGAGGCGATGGAGAGCGGCGGGAGTGAAGCCCTTGATTTCTTTGTTCGCGCGAGCGGCGCTCAACTTGAGGAAATGCTGCGCCAACAAGGGAATATCGTCGCGGCGGTCTCGAAGCGGCGGAATAAACAACGGCACGACCGAGATGCGGTAATACAGATCGTTGCGGAACCGGCCGTGCTTGACCGCTTCGCCCAGATCCTTGTTCGTCGCGGCGATGATGCGAACGTCCACCTTCGTGGTCGTTTCCGCTCCGACCTCTCGCACCTCCCGCTCCTGCACGGCGCGCAGCAGTTTGGCCTGCATGGACAGCGGCATTTCGCCGATCTCGTCCAGAAAGAGCGTTCCGCCGTTCGCCATCTGAAACAGACCACGCTTGGCGCCGTGGGCGCTCGTGAACGCCCCCTTCACATGGCCGAACAACTCGCTCTCGAACAGCGTTTCGGGAATGGCGGCGCAATTCAGCGCCACAAACGGTCCCTTGCTCCGCCGACTGTTGGTATGGATGACCCGGGCCATGACCTCTTTTCCGGTCCCCGTTTCTCCAAACAACAGGATGGTAGCATCCGAGTCGGCCACCTGGGCGATCTGTTGAAACAGCCGCTGCATCGCCGGGCTTCGCGCCACCACGTTTTCCAGGCCGTAGAGCTCCTTAACCAACGACTTGAGCCGTTGAATCTCTCGGCTCATCCGTTGCTGCGCCAACGCCTTTTCGATGGAAGCCTTGAGGTCCTTGTCGTCGAACGGCTTGGTCAAATAACCGAAGGCGCCGCGCTGCATCGCCTCCACCGCATTGGGAATGCTGCCATGGGCGGTGAGAATGATCACCGGCAGACCCGGATGAATGCGCAAGAGCTCCTCCGTAACGTCCAGTCCGTCTTCATCCCGGAGTCGCAAATCCGTGATGGCGAGGTCGAACATTTTCTTTTTGGCCGCTTCAATCGCCTCCGCTCCCGTCGTGCATGGAGTCACGATGAACCCCATGGCGGCCAGTCGCATCTTCAGCAAATGGAGCAATCCTTCGTCATCGTCAACGACCAACAGATGTTCTTGATCCATATCGTTCCTTCCACGTGAGTTAGGGGGTTGGGTCCAACGGAGGAACCGGAGCCACGGGCGACGGGGGGCGAATCGGCCGCGCTTTCTCACGCATTTCCTGGTCGATGCGTTTCAATGCCTCCAATTGGGTGGTGAGATCCTCGATTTTTTTATCCCGCTCCGCCAGTTGCTTCTGCAACGCCTGCAGCGAAGCCGCCTCCGCTTTCTTGGACAAGGATTCCAGCTTGCGATCCCGATCGGCCAAGTCACGTTGCAACAGTTCGATCAACTGAGCACTTTCGTCCTTGCTCAAACGGGCTTCTTGGATCATCGCTTCTCCGTCAAGCAAGTCTCGCACCAGACGCTCGGAGACTTGAGCCAACGAGACGTTCGTGCCGGCAATCGTCGGAGCTCCGGCCACCGCCTCAAGCCAGGAGATCGACGCCGGAGCCGGATATGCTCGCAACAACTGCAACCAGGCCTTTCCCGAGGCCGCCAGTCGGCTCTGAGGGGCCGTCTCAATGAGCTTTAGAAAATAATTCTCCGCGATCTCTCGTCTTTCGTAGAGGCCAAGCAGCGCCCGCACGAAGTAGGCGCGGTCACACGAGGCGGTTTCCCCGCACGTTGCCAGGGCGGCTTCCTGCTTTTTGATCAAGGGTGGAAGCCATTTCGCCTCTTGCACGTCCAACTTGAAGAAGGGCTGATCGGGGGGAGTCGCGGGCCATGTCATACAACCGCCCAGGAGCGCAATCAGAAGCCCGGGCCCTACACTCCGCCTGATCATGATGTTTTTGCCTTTCCCTCTTTTGCCGACCGTAGGGTAAACCGTACAGTGGTCCCTTTGCCTATCTCACTTTCAATCCAAATTCTTCCTCCCAGAGCCTCGACGACTTTCTTCGCGAGCGCGAGTCCCAATCCGCTTCCCGCCGAAGAACCCTTTGCCTTTGTCCGCCCTTGATAAAATCGCTCGAAAATATGAGGGAGATCTTCCGCCGCGATGCCGGGCCCCATGTCGGACACCGCCACCTCCAGCAGGCCGGCCTGCAGGTTTGGTGTCATCCGCACTTTCACGACGCCGGCTTCCGGACTGAACTTCAGGGCGTTCGACAAGAGATTATCCAGCACTTGCTCGATTCGGGCGGCATCCGCCTTGACCCAGACCCGTTCTCCGGGATGCTCGATCAACAATTGGACGTGTTTTGAATCGGCCAACAGACGGACCTTATTGATGGAGATGTCGGCGATGCGCCTGAGATCCACGGTCACAATCTGATACTCCATCATGCCCGCTTCCATCTTTGACAGATCGAGAATGGTCGAAATCAAATTGATCAAACGTCGGCAACTGTCGGCCATAATGCGAAGGGTCGTTCGCTGGTCTTGCACCAGAGGTCCCGGAATCTCATCAAGGAGCAAGTGCGTGCCCTCTTGAATCGACGCCATGGGCGTCCGCAATTCATGAGAAACGTGAGCCAAAAACTCCGTTTTCATGTCGTCAAGCTCCTGGAGCTTGGCTCCCATCCAATTCACGGTATCGACCAGATCTTTCAACTCCGCGGGGGCCTTAATGTCAAGCGACCGGCCGAACTTCCCTTGCCCGATCTGCTTGATATGGCTCTGCAACTGGCGAAGCGGCCGAAGAATCGTATAGCTCGCCGCGGCGGCGAGCCCCAGACCAAAAATCAACGCGACCATCACCAACTGCTGGGTCACCGCCTCGGCTTGAACGGCGCTGGCCCGCGACTCGCTCACTCCGACGCTTAACCGGGCTTCGTGCAGGTCCAGATAGCTTTGAATGAGGGACAACATGTGATCCGTCAGCGCGTCACGCCTGGCTTCATAGTCAGCAAGGTTCACGGACCCATTGTGGCCTGACATGCTGAAGCTGCTTTGAAAGAGCGCCACGCGACTCTCCAGCAGGCGGCTGGTTTCTTGAAGAAACGTCCGCCCCTGCGGCGAATGCTCCTGGCTCAGCAACTGCTCGAGATTTCTTCTGAAATCGTCGACCTCATCACTCAAGTTCGTCAGAAACGCCGCGTCCTTGGTCGCCAGATACTTTTTTTCGCTGTTGAGCTGCGCGTAGAGCGACCCCTGCAATCGTTTCGCAGATTCCACCGCTGGATAATGCAAGAGCGCCATTTCCGTGCTCATCCCCGTCAAGTGTCTGAGCTGATAGAGGGCGTACAGGTTGACTCCTCCCATGACGGCGATGATCACGAGAGACGTCAGAAGCAGGCGCCAGAATATGGAGAGTCGCACGATCCTGAGCCCTCTGCGCCGGATGCGTTCTTGTGCACGGAATGGAGACCGAAGAGCCTCCCTGAAAGGTTCATTCTCAGAGTGTATGGTAAGCCATACACTATTTCACTTCCTGCCGCAAGCGATCACGTTCTTTGTACGCCCATCCCATCATCAGTACCGATTCATTCGGCTGGTAAACAAGCGTTGTCTTCTTGTCGAGCCGCGTAGTAACGCGAACAGGTGCCCACGAAATAACAAGATCGCGGTGGCAACCGGCGGAGTGAAAACAAGCAGCATAATCCATTGGATGTCTGGATGAAACCCGAGGTAAGAGAACCACCCTCCCACCAGCGTGAACGGCAAAAGCAACAACTGAAGAAAATCCAAGCCCGCTCCCCTTCCAACGGACCCCGACAACTCGAAGAACGAACGCAGGCCGTCGGGAGAAAGCAGAATCGGCAGCATCAGCAGCGCAAACGGAAGAAACCACTCGATCCAGTATTCCAGCACAAACTCATAGGAAATTTTGAAGACGTCGAGCGGCGAGTCATGACGGACTTGGTAGATCACCTCCGGCACGGGGTTCAAGAGAAGAAACAAGAGCACCATGACCGCGGAAGCCAGAAACTGTCCGTAGGGATTGGCATTCGTACCCATTTGGAGCGCCATCATCGGCAGCCACAGCACGAACCCGACCCCGATCACGTCCCAAAAATAATGACCGAAACTTTCGGGCACGTCGGCCGGCTGAATCGTTCGCGTCGCGCCCAACGACTGTTCGATCAGACGCAACGTCGCACCCACAAGAAACGCGTTGGCGATGCCGAGCAAAAGGCCGCCGCCCATTCCCAGCGGCGCGGCGATTCTGGCCGCCCCGACGAACAACAAGCCGAACCCCACCAAGGCAAAGACCGTCACCCAGCTTCGCTTGAGCGAGCGCCAGGTCGCCCGCAGGGCTTGGCCGTACAACTCAACCAGCGATGAAAGGAAGGCGCTCATCGTGAGCCGTACCCTACGTTGGGAATCCGGTGAAGGTCAAGTCACAAGTCGAAAGAAACGCGCGGCGAAAGCCGAGAGTCTTCGGTTGACTTGCGGAGACCGATGATTATCAGTGAGTCGTGAACGACCGACGGCTTTCCATTTTTCCCAACAAAGGATGATCGGCGATGGACGTGAATCGAATGACCCTCAAATTACAAGAGGCCTTGCACACCGCGTCGGCGCATGCCCAACGCCGAAGTCATCAAGGCATCGATGTGGAGCACCTGCTCTTGGCCTTGATCGACCAAGAGGGCGGCATGAGCGCCGGTTTGCTCGAACGGGCCGGTATCGCCTTGCCGGCCGTCCGACAGGTCATCGAACAAACCTTGGCGAAGTTGCCGCAAGTACAGGGAACCGGCGCCACCCCCGGCCAGCTCCATTTGACCGCGCGACTCATGCAGGTCCTCACACGGGCGGAAGAAGAACAAAAGTCTCTGAAGGACGACTATCTGAGCGTCGAGCATATTCTGCTCTCGATGGCCCAGGAAGGAGGCGTCTTCAAGACGTTGGGGCTGACCCGTGACCGACTGTTGGCCGCGCTTCAACAGGTGCGCGGCAACCAGCGGGTCACCACGCAAGATCCGGAGAGCACCTATCAGGCGCTCGAAAAATACGGCCGAGACCTGACTCAACTGGCCGCGCAAGGCAAACTCGATCCAGTCATCGGGCGGGACGACGAGATCAGGCGCGTGATCCAGATTTTGTCCCGCCGCACGAAAAACAACCCGGTTCTCATCGGTGAACCCGGTGTGGGCAAGACGGCCATCGTCGAAGGGTTGGCCATCCGCATCGTCAAAGGGGACGTCCCCGAAGGACTCAAGCATAAAAAACTGGTTGCGCTGGACATGGGATCACTCATTGCAGGAGCGAAATATCGAGGGGAATTTGAAGAGCGCCTCAAGGCCGTGCTCAAAGAAATTCAATCGTCCCATGGACAGATTCTGCTGTTTATCGACGAATTGCACACGGTCGTCGGCGCCGGCGCCGCCGAGGGAGCCATGGACGCAGCCAATCTGCTCAAGCCGATGCTGGCGCGGGGGGAATTGCATCTGATTGGCGCCACCACGCTCGACGAATATCGCAAGCACATCGAAAAAGACGCGGCGTTGGAGCGCCGCTTCCAGACCGTGTTCGTCGATCAGCCCTCCGTCGAAGACACCATTTCCATTTTGCGGGGGCTCAAAGAACGGTACGAGGTGCACCACGGCGTGCGCATCAAAGACAGCGCCCTGGTCGCGGCCGCCCGTCTCTCACATCGGTACATCTCGGATCGGTTCCTGCCCGACAAGGCCATCGACCTGGTGGACGAAGCGGCGGCTCGCCTGCGGACCGAAATCGATAGTCTCCCAGCAGAATTGGATGAGGTCTCACGCAAGGTGCTCCAGTTGGAGATCGAGCGGGAGGCCTTGCGCAAAGAAAAAGACCCGGCCAGTGCCGCCCGACTGGCCGCCCTCGAGCAGGAATTGAACGAGAAGCAGCGCGATCTCCAGGCCTTAAAAACCAAGTGGGAGTCCGAAAAAACCTCCGTCTCCCGCCTCCGCAAAACCCGCGAGGCGATCGAAGAGGTCAAACGAAAGATCGAACAGGCGGAACGGGCTTACGACCTCAATCGGGTCGCCGAGCTTCGATACGGGGAACTGCCTCGATTAGAGCGCGAGCTCGCGATCGAGCAGCAGCAATTGGGCAAGAAGCAGGGCGAAACCAGGCTCTTGAAAGAAGAAGTCGATGAGGACGAGATCGCGGCCGTCGTGAGTCGCTGGACGGGCATTCCCGTCTCGCGCCTGCTGGAAGGCGAGGTCGAAAAATTGTTGAAGCTCGAAGAGCTCCTTCATCAGCGCGTGGTCGGGCAGGAAGAAGGGGTCCGCGCCGTGGCGGACGCCGTCCTGCGCGCCCGTTCCGGCATCAAGGATCCCAATCGCCCAATCGGATCGTTTCTCTTTCTCGGCCCGACGGGCGTCGGGAAAACGGAACTGGCGCGGGCCCTAGCCGCGACTCTCTTCGACGACGAGGGCAACCTCATCAGGATTGACATGTCCGAATACATGGAAAAGCACACCGTCGCCCGACTCATCGGCGCGCCCCCCGGCTACGTCGGCTATGAAGAGGGCGGCCAACTGACCGAAGCGGTCCGGCGTCGTCCTTTTTCCGTCATCCTGTTCGACGAAATCGAAAAGGCGCATCACGACGTCTTCAACATTCTGCTTCAGGTGTTGGACGACGGCCGGCTGACCGATTCCCACGGCCGCACAGTCGATTTCAAAAACACCGTGTTGATCATGACCTCCAACATCGGCAGCCCCCACATCCTCGAAGCACAGCGCAGCGGCAGCACCTACGAACAGGTGCGGGCGGTTGTCATGGGCGAGTTGCGGCAACACTTCCGCCCCGAGTTTTTGAACCGAGTTGATGAAGTGGTGGTCTTCCACAGTCTCAGTACAGAGCACCTGGTCAAGATCGTAGACATTCAACTGGAACGGCTGCGCCGGCGGCTCGAAGAACGGAGGGTCTCCCTGACGCTGACCCCGGCAGCCCTTCAGCACCTCGGCGAGCGCGGGTACGACCCTGTCTTTGGGGCACGGCCGCTCAAACGGTTGATCCAGCAGAGCGTCGAAACCCCCATCGCCCGAATGCTCGTGAAGGGCGACCTGCGGGATGGAGACACGGCGGCGATCGATGTCCGGGACGGCAACGTGATCATCACTCCGGTCGTCACCGCCGAGCCGGTTCACACCACCGAAGGCTGATCGTAGACACAGATCTTGCGTCGGTTCGCACCAGCCCCCCATAGAAGGCCCATCGCCGCGCCCGTCATCAAGACGGGCGCGGCGATCGAATCACGCTTCGCGGAGAAGGGGTCGTCCCCATAGGTGGTCAATCTCGGCTGATTTGTTGACAGGGGTTCACTCGGCACGTAGGCTAGCCGGGAGACTATCTATGACCCGCAAACAAGTCGTCATCATCGGAGGAGGATTCGGAGGACTCGCAGCAGCCCGCTCTCTGCGGCAGGCGGACGTGGTCCTCATCGACCGCACCAACCACCATCTCTTTCAACCGCTGCTGTATCAAGTCGCCGCCGCCGCCCTTCCGCCCGGCGACATCGCGTGGCCGTTCCGCACGATCTTCCGGTCGCGTCCGAACATCAGGATCGTCATGGACGAGGCGACGTCGATCGACCGATCCGATCGAAAGGTGCATTTGCAACACAGCCCCCCCCTTTTTTTTGACTGCCTGATCGTCGCTCCCGGTTCGCGCCACACCTATTTCGGCCGCCGGGAATGGGAATCGTTCGCGCCGGGCCTCAAGACCATCGCCGATGCCATCCGTCTGCGGGAAAAACTGCTCCGCACGTTCGAAGAAGCCGAACGGGAACAAGCCGCGACCGGCACGCACCGTCCTCTGACCTTCATCATCGTGGGTGGAGGTCCGACCGGCGTGGAGCTGGCCGGGGCCCTGGCAGAAATCGGGCGGAAGGCGATGGGGCCTGAATTTCCCTCGCTACGACTCGATGACCTCTCCATCCTTCTTGTGGAAGGCGGCCCTCGCATTCTCCCGGGATTCGCCCCCGAGCTGTCGGCCAAAGCCGCCGCCTCGCTCGAACGCATGGGGGTCACGGTGAAGGTCAACAGCCCCGTCAGTGAGATCCGTGCCGACGGCGCGATGATCGGTAACGAATGGGTGCCCTCGACCAACATCATTTGGGCGGCGGGCAACAGAGCTTCTTCATTGGTGGACTCGCTCGGTGCCCCCCAAGACCCATCGGGGCGGGTGAAAGTCCGTCCCGACCTGACCGTTCCGGACGACCCATGGATCTTCGTCATCGGCGACGCCGCCCATTGCGTGGGAGACAATGGCGCGCCACTGCCCGGCCTGGCTCCCGTCGCCATGCAACAGGGGCGCTACGTGGCAGCACTAATCGAGAAAAACATCCCTCCCGAGCGGCGCAAGCCGTTCATCTATAAAAACCGCGGCATCCTGGCCACCATCGGACGGGCGAGGGCAGTGGCGCAGTTCGGTCCGCTCCATCTGTCGGGCCTTTCGGCCTGGCTGATTTGGTGTTTCGCCCATATCTTTTTTCTCATCGGCATTCGCAACCGCATCCGCGTCATCTCGGAGTGGATCTGGTTCTACCTTACATTCAAACCCGGCGCGCGGCTGATTTTTGACCAGCCAGATGAGCCGCGCCGCGACTCGCCGGCCAGTCCGTCGATGGACAAAACCGGGACTTCCCCTTCAAAACACCTCTCTCAGTTCTCTCGCCTTCACCTCGTCAAAAAAACAGCGAACGACGAGTGATCGCCGTCCTTACACCTCCGTCGGGCGAGCCTTTTCAACAAGTGGGAACAGCAATGATCCCAAGAAAGGGAAGAGAAGGACTCCGGCCCTTTTCAAACATTTGAAGGAAGACTGATAGAAGAATTGTCTTCCTAATGAGGTGCGGCCAATTACCCGATCACGACCGGCCCGCCGTTGGCGTCGATGGTTTGATTGCGTTTGGCCAGTTTGCCGATCTTCCACTCTTTGTCGGACACTTCGAGTAACCGCCCTTTCATCGTGTAGAATGCACCCTGTGAAAACCGGATATGGTCCGGTTCCTTCATATCGAGTTGCAACAACACAGTCCCTGTGGCCGCCTCGGTCATCGAGACCTGCCGGGCCGTTTTGTTCAGGGCATAGGCCCGCCGCTCGTTGAACATCAGCGCACTGTCCACGATTTTGGCCAACATCCGTCCGTTTTCGTCAAACAGGGCGAAGTTGACCAACACAGCGCCGGTCGAAGGATGCCGGCTGATTTGGATGTGCGGCACTCCGTCAATCATGATCGTGCCGTCTGAATTGCGATACAGATTGGAGCCGACTTCGATGTCCATGGTCAGGCTTTCCGTTTCGGGTTTCAGGTTGGGATGGAAGACGCCGCATGCCGGCTGTTTGAAATGATCAGGACTTTTTGATGCGATCGAGGATCAAGGCGACGCATCCCCCGAGCAATCCGCCCCCCATGATGGTCGTCAAGAGTTCCACGAGCTTCAGATCCCAGACGGACCCCTGTGCTTCCATGATTTCCCGGATGCCGCCTTGCACCATGATGACGGCCAGGGACATGGTCGCGCCGATGAAAAACCACCAGAGAAAGACTCGCAGAGTCGGAAACACGGAAGTCCTCACGCCTCCACATGACGGTCGAATGAACGATACTGCACGGCCTCGGCGATATGCACGGCGTCGATTGTATCAGACTCGGCCAGATCGGCAATGGTCCTGGCGACGCGCAGAATCCGTCCGTGCGCCCTCGCGGACAGCCGCAATCGGACCATGGCTTGCTCCAGGAGAGCTTGCGCCGTCTGATCCAGTGCACAATACCGTTTTAACTGGCGCGGCTTCAACTGAGCGTTCGTGTACATACCTTCATGCTGATAGCGGCGGCGCTGGCGATCCCGAGCCGCCATCACTCGCGATCGGATCGCCGCCGATTTCTCGGCCGGCGGCACCTCCGTACGCAACTCCTGAACCGGCACCGGAGGCACGTCCAGATGGATATCCAGCCGATCGAGCAAGGGACCGGACAGTTTGGAGCGATACCGACGCACTTGCATGGGTGAACAGACGCAGGGTCTGGTCCGATCTCCATAGTAGCCGCAAGGGCAGGGATTCATGGCCGCCACCAACATAAACCGCGCGGGATACCGGAGCGATCCACTGGCCCTGGTCAAAGTGACATGACCGTCCTCCAACGGTTGCCGCAACCCTTCCAAGACTCCACGTTTGAACTCCGGAGACTCGTCAAGAAACAGAACACCGTTATGAGCGAGCGAGACTTCCCCCGGCTTCGGCACCGTCCCTCCGCCGATGAGACCCGCATCGGAGATACTGTGATGGGGGGCGCGGAACGGGCGAGCCGTCAACAACGGACGTTCGGGAGCCAATTGCCCGGCGACACTATGCACGCGCGTGGTTTCGATCGCCTCGTCCAAATCCAACAGCGGAAGAATGGACGGCAAACGACGGGCCAACATGGTCTTGCCGGACCCGGGCGGACCGACCATCAACACATTGTGTCCGCCCGCCGCGGCCACTTCCAGAGCCCGTTTTGCGTGGTCCTGACCGCGGACGTCGCTGAAGTCTTCCTCCTCCGCCGGCCTGACCGTTTCCAGCATGCCGCGGTCGAACACCATCGGAGAAATGAGGTGGCTTCCGCCGAGAAACTCCACCGTTTGCGACAGCGTATGGACCGGGTATGCAGCGATGCCTTCGACCAACGCAGCTTCCGGACCGTTCTCGGCCGGCAGGACCAGATCGTACCCTTTGCGACAGGCCAGGCCGAACGACAGTGCGCCCATGACCGGCTTCACCCGTCCGTCCAATGACAGCTCTCCGATCAGCACGCGACGCTGCAACAGCTCCTGGGAAATCACTTCTTCGGCCACCAGAATGCCGACGGCGATCGCCAGATCAAGCCCTGATCCCTCCTTCTTGATGCCGGCCGGAGCCAAATTGACCGTGATGCGTTTGGCGGGAAAATGAAATCCGGAGTTTTTAAGCGCGGACCGGACCCGATCACGGCTTTCCCTGACCGTGGCATCGGGCAACCCGACGACCGAGAACTGAGGAAGGCCGCCTGAAATATCAACTTCGACGTCGACCAGGTGGGCATCAAGACCGACGAGAGCCGCACTCGTAACCTTGGCGAGCATGAAACAGACAGCCTTTCTCTCCCGACGGAGGCGGATTATAAAAGCCACGCAACACGGTTGCAAGAAACGGCCCGGCCGAACGATTTCTCGGGAATTCCTGGCTGCCGCTTTTGGAGTATAATGCGCCCCATGTGCTGTCGGCACGCCAGATCGAAAGAACGGCGTCGAACGATCCTGCTTCAAGCGAAACGACGATCCTGGCCGCTGATCATGACATACGTCTGGCTGGCTCTGTGCCCACCTTTCAAGGCGATCGCGTCCGCCGCCATATCGGTTCTCGAAAAAAACCGTCCGGTCTCCACACAGTCGGCCGGCAGAGCCGGCGCCCCCGTCGGGTCGGCCATGGCGGTGCTGGCGACGCTCGAGCGGGCCGGCGTCCTTCCACCGGAGGGGACCAAAGAAGCCGACCGCGTGATTCGAGCCACCATCCAGATCCAGTCGCTGTTCATGAAGAGCGCCGACCCGGCCGTCCGAAACTTTTTGCAACGCGCCGTCGCGAGCAAAGCTGAACCCCGGACGGAACAACGATTGGCGGAGTTCAAGGCGATGGGATGGACCGCAGAAGTGTTGGAAGCCCTCGCCGATGCCGCAACGGCCGCCTCGCCGGACGAGCTTCGGTTACTGTCGCCCGAACTCGCCTCATTCAACCTCTCGACAGAGGACTTTCAGCATTTCATGCAATTGATCAAGGACGGCGAGCGGGCCCTCGCTTCACAGGGACATACATTCAGCGGGATCTTTGCCGATCAACGCAAGATGATGCCGGGTTCGACGGCTCGATAAGTGTCGCAAGCATGACGTTCCGGTTTTGCGTGCCGAATCGGCCGGAGTCTCAAATCGAGAAACCGGCCGCGAGACTTTCACCTGAACTGCACAGGAGGGACACAACCATGGCGACCAAAGCCTATATTCTTATCAAGGTCAAGGCCGGCAAGGCCAAAGACGTCGTCGCGGCGCTCAAACGGATTGCCGGCGTCGAACAGGCTCATTCCTGCTTCGGACGGCCAGACATTTTCGCGTTTATCAGCGTGCAAGACGAGCGCGCCCTTTCGGACGTCGTCATTTCAAAAATTCACACCATCGAAGGAGTTGAAGAAACCGATACGCACATCGTAGCGGAACCGTGATTCGCTCGACGTCTTGATCAGCGTCGAGGTCGTGTTCCCCTTGGGACACGCGACCACCCTGTCCGGCGCATCATCGTCAAGAATCCGGCAGCGACACGGGCACGCCGTTTAACTCCGCAGATCGATAGCAGGCATCGGCGATCTCAACAGCGCGACAGCCGTCTTCGCCTGTGATGGGCATCGGCGAGCCCTCGGCAATCGATTGCAGAAACGCCCGGAGCGTGAAGAGGACCGTTTGAGAAGGAGGATGTTCCTGCTCTTCCCGTTCCCCCCCGAGACCGGTCCAACGAACCAGACGGCGCGGCCAATCCGCCCAGATCCGGCCCTGTGATCCGATCCATTCCACCGTTCCAACCCGCTCTCCCGTCACTCGCGCCACGTCCACGACACAGGCTGTTCCCCCCTCTGTCGTCAGGTGGGCGGAGACGACCGTCTCAGGGGCATTCGCATGGAGCCGGTTCATCGTGCAGCAGACCTCGCGCACCTCTTCGCCCGTCAGGTATCGGACCAAATCGAGCAGATGCACTCCAATCTCCAGCAAAGCCCCTCGTCCGCCGTATCCTTGAGCATGATCGGCCCTGTTGTCTTTCACTTCAATGTGCGTGATCAGATGCAGCCGCTCCGATCGACCGAGACGCTCCTTTCGAGCACGAACTCCTTGAATGGCGGCGTCGAACCGCAAAGTCTGGGCCGTCATCAACGGCACGGCCGCTTGCCGAGCCAGAGACACCATGGCCCGCGCCTCCGCTCCTGAGACAGCCAAGGGTTTTTCGATCAACAAGGGTTTGCGAGCCTGCACCGCCAAACGACAAATTTCGGGAGTCAAGACCGGCGGCACGACGGCAATCACGACGTCAACCATGGGATCGGCCACCAGAGCCTCTACCCGGCCATACATCGTGACCGAGTGTGTGCCGGGCAGGTCCAGCCCTTGATCCGGGTGCCGCCGGCAGACCGCCCTTAGAACAGCAGACGGAATGTCCTGGACAATATGCCGAGCATAGCGAATTCCGTGTCGTCCGGCGCCGATCAGTCCGATGCCGATCGGTTCGCCGCTACCGAGCGGCTCATGGCGCTGAGCCCCTTCCAACATCTTATCCCCCCCTTTCTATAAGAGGAGTTGCACCGATCAGACACACAGCGGCTCGATGGTGCCATCCATGCAAGACCATCCACGCCAACCATGGCACAAACGGACGCCGAAGGCGAGAGAAACCACACAGAACCGACGAATGAGAGACAATCCCCGCAAACTTTCGTCTCGGGAGTGCGTTGACAATCCGGCAAACGGCTCCCTATATTCGATCACATGACCGCAACCACTCACACGGCGCCCTTCACGCTGCAACAAATCGGCACGGGAACCGCGCGGTTCCCCAGCGGCGTGCCCATTCCCACCCACACCGACCAAATGGTCGATCCCTATTTCCGCACAAGGATGCCAAAGGAACATCAGGTCGAATGTCTCTTATTCTGGCCGCAGGAAAAAGGAACCTATCCGGGCATTGTGTTGCTTCATGACTGGTGGGGCCTGACCGGCCAAATGAAGGATCTGGGCGCCCGTCTGGCCTGCGAAGGCTACATGGTCATCGTCCCCAACCTCTATGGCCGACTGGGGGGCATGGTGACCGCCAACGACGATGTAGCCGCAGCCCTGGCTGAGCGACAAGATCCATCGCTGGTCCTGACAGACATCAATTCCTGCTGCGAATATCTCAACACCCGCACCATTGCCAAGCGCAATGAACACGCCGTGGTGGGCTATGGCATGGGCGGCTCCTACGCCCTGCAGTTCGCCTGCCACCGCAAACGACTGAGAGCAGCGGTGTCTTACTATGGCTCCCTGCCGCAACCGCCCGGTGAGCTAGCGAAGAATCTCGTGGCACCCGTGCTGGTTCACCAGGCCGGCAAACAGCCGCCCTCAGCCGAGGAACTGGAAACATTGCGCGCCGCTGCCATCGAGCAGAGCAAGCAGGTGGAAATTTACCACTATGCGGACGCCGCTCGCGGATTTTGCAATGATGCCAGGGCTGATCTGTACAGAGCCGACGACACGGCGCTCGCCTGGGAACGGACCGCACGATTTCTCAAAACCTGCTTTCAAGGGACATGACGATCCGTCTCCTTCCTGCATGGAATGTGACGATGCACGGAACGGGTTTTCCAAACCGACGTACCATCATCGGCATCCTGACGGACATCAGCATCCTCACGGCGGCTGTTATCGTATGTTGTCTGACACCGTCGGCCTCCACAGCCGCTGACGATGTTTCGCCGGCGGCCTTGTTCGACATCGTATCCGGTCACGCAGCCCAACTCGCCTCACTCGATTCGAACGCCGCCGCCACAACGCTCTTCATCTCAACGATCGGCCCTTCGCTCG
>JANDJJ010000070.1 GCA_024330945.1 Nitrospira sp.
CTTCTAATGAATCCATGGTGACATGACGGCTCCTGCCCGGTCTGTGAAGGCTGGGCGGAAAGGAGTGGTCATGATGCCCGGCCGTGTCTGCCCTCGCGCAAAAAAGGTTGAGGGGGCGAAATCCATTTCACTTGTTCCAACAGTCGTTCTTCTTGCCGTTGTGTTCGATGGACAACAGGCATGGGCCGTCCGGCCATTTGTCACAGATGACGCCCGCATTACTTTTTCGGGCCAGCTTGAGACCGAATCATGGATTGAGCTAGGAACCGCCCGTGGGCAAAAGCCTGAGGGTGGGTTCCACATGCTAACGGGCACCACGGTCAGCGATCGTCTGGAGATCATCGCCGGCTGGACTGGGGTGTCGTATCAAGATCGGCGGATTCATCTCGACGATCTTGTGGTGCAACCCAAGTACCTACTCTACCGGTCTTTCGGTGCGATCCCTTCCGTGTCGGCCGCGGTGGGAGTTCTTATGCCAATCAGTGGCGATCGGCAGCTTTGGAACAGTTACGCGATGGTCCATGTGAGTTGGTTCTTAGACATGCCGGAAGACAGTCCCGATCCCTACGACAATGGGTTGGCGATCTATGTCAATCTAGGGACCAAGTCTCAGTATCACGCCGGCTTGAGCGGCCGTTACACGACCAAACCCTATTGGGGCGTGGGGTTCGAGGTGAAAACGCCGATCTCTCGGGAGTTTCGTTTTCTCGGCGAAGTCTTCAGTGCGGATCCGTTTCACTTTGAGGGGGAATTCCCCGCGTTTCAGACCGGTTTCCGCTGGTATAAGAGCCCCAACGTGCAATGGGACGTCGTGTACGGCGGGTTTCGAAGCCCGCCCGGCGAGGAGGACCGTCCATGGAACCACACGTTCCAAATCGGTTTGCGCGTCCTCTTCGACGATCTGTTCCCGTTTCGTTAAAACCGTGACATTCATCCATTCATCATGGAGGTGGAGCATGAACAGGCGGACGCTCTGCAAGCTGGCGGTTTTGATGCTGATGGGAGTCATAGGAGCCATGGAAGTCGGTTGTGGTGGGCTGGACGGCATCAGGACGGCATCAGGGGCACTGTCGTCGCTATCGAGAGAACCTCTCCGGAATACGTGGTCCGTGACGCAAAGGGCCGAGAGCGGCGTCTCTGGACGAACAAACACACGAGAAAAGATCCGGTCAAGCTTGGCGATGAAGTCCGTGTCTTTGTCGCGAAGGACGGCTATGCGGCCTCTATCATGAAACTGGACGGTCGGTAAGATGCATAGGCATGATCGACGCGGGGATCAAATTTCTGGTGATCGGTCACCGGCTGTTGGTTGAGATGTGGTCATGACGGTATAACGGTTTGACGAGAAGTGTCCCCATGACGTTGACCTGGCTCAAAGAGTTGTTCGCGGCGTTTCTCCGTACCCGTCGGATTGCCAGACACTTCCGCCGCCTGGCATGGATCGACACGCTCACACAGATCACGGTGAGTCGAGCAGTGCCGCCGAACCTCTCTCACACGCTCATCAAGGTGGCAACGGCCGATCCCGACGTTCTGCTGGCCGAGTTGAACAGTCATGCGGACGGTTTATCCGAGGCCCAGGCCGAGGTCATTCGCGAGCGAGTCGGTTTCAATGAGGTCGATCACGAAAAGCCGCTGTCCTGGTGGCAACGGCTGTGGCTTTCCTACCGGAATCCCTTCAACCTGCTGCTGACGCTGCTGGCGGTGATCTCATGGATGACCGAAGATGTGGAAGCCACCGTTGTCATCGGCACGATGGTGGCGCTTTCCACCGTGCTCCGGTTGTGGCAAGAAGCCAAGGCCAACAAGGCGGCCGATGCACTCAAGGCCATGGTGACGACGACCGCGACGGTGATTCGCCGTGATGTCTCGGAAGATGCCGCACCGATTTTCGAGAAGTTTTACGGCGTGCAACTGCCAGTGAAGCCGGCGCGGCGCGTGGAGATACCGATCCGGTTGTTGGTGCCCGGCGATGTTATTGCACTGTCGGCCGGCGACATGATTCCAGCCGACTGTCGTGTGCTCACCGCGAAGGATCTGTTTGTCTCGCAGGCGGCCATGACGGGAGAGTCAATGCCGGTCGAAAAATTCGCCGCTCAGCGTGAGCTTAAGACAACAAGCCCCCTCGAATTGGACAACATCCTGTTCATGGGCACCACCGTCGTCTCCGGTTCCGCCGCCGCTGTCGTTGTGGCCACGGGCAATCACACGTATTTTGGCGCTCTGGCAAGGCGAATTACCGCTGTCGATCGCGCCCCGACATCGTTTCAGGCCGGAGTCAATCAAGTGAGCTGGCTCCTAATCCGTTTCATGCTCGTCATGGCGCCGCTCGTCCTGATCATCAATGGTTTCACCAAAGGTGATTGGGTGGAAGCGTTCTTGTTTGCCCTCTCCATCGCGGTGGGGCTGACACCGGAGATGTTGCCTCTCATCGTCACCTCCACCTTGGCCAAAGGCGCGGTGTTTCTGTCTCGAAAGAAAGTGATCGTCAAGCGGTTGGATTCGATCCAGAATTTCGGGGCGATGGACGTGCTCTGCACCGACAAGACCGGCACGTTGACGCAGGACAAAATCTTTTTGGAGCGGTACGTCGATGTCTGGGGTGAAGAGTCCGACGACGTGCTGGAGATGGCCTACCTCAACAGTTATTACCAGACCGGGCTCAAGAACTTACTCGACGTGGCGATCCTCGAACATGCCGACGTGCGCCGTGCATTGGAGCCGGCCAACAATTATCGGAAGATTGACGAAATCCCGTTCGATTTTACCCGCCGGCGCATGTCGGTGGTAGTGAGTGAGCGCGAGGATCACCATGAGTTGATTTGCAAGGGAGCCGTGGAGGAAATTCTGAACGTCTGTACGCACGTGCGGCGAGGGGATGATGTTGAGCCGTTGACGACTGATCTGTTGGCCGGTGTGCGAGAAGTCACCGCCGAATTGAACAAAGAGGGCTTGCGGGTCGTGGCCGTGGCCGCCAAGGAGGTCCCGCCGAGCAAAGAGACCTACGGTGTCGCCGACGAGTCGGAGCTGACCCTGATCGGCTACGTGGCCTTCCTTGATCCGCCGAAGGAGTCGAGTGCGCCAGCGCTCAAGGCCTTGGCCGAACATGGGGTGTCGGTGAAGGTGCTGACCGGCGACAATGAACTGGTCACAGCCAAAATTTGCCGGGAAGTCGGGCTGGAGCAAGGCGGCGTGCTGTTGGGGGGCGAGATCGAGAAAATGAGCGACGAGGAGCTCGCCGAAGCCGTCGAATTACACACTGTGTTTGCCAAATTAACGCCAGCGCACAAAGAACGCATCGTACGCCTGCTCAAGGGCAACGGCCACGTCGTGGGGTTTATGGGCGACGGCATCAACGATGCTCCGGCCTTGCGGACCGCCGACATCGGGATCTCGGTCGATACGGCGGTGGATATCGCCAAGGAGGCGGCGGACATCATCCTGTTGGAAAAGAGCCTGATGGTGTTGGAGGAGGGCATTGTGGAAGGCCGCAAGACCTTTTTCAACATGCTCAAGTACATCAAGATGACGGCCAGCTCCAACTTCGGCAATGTCTTCTCGGTGCTGGTGGCGTCGGCGTTTCTGCCGTTTCTGCCAATGCTGCCCATCCACCTCCTGGTGCAAAATCTTTTGTACGACATCTCGCAGATCGCCATTCCGTTCGATGACGTGGACAAAGACCTCCTCACGGCGCCCCAGCACTGGCAGCCCGGTGACATCGGGCGCTTCATGGTGTTCTTTGGGCCCATCAGCTCGCTGTTTGACATCCTTACGTATGCCATGATGTGGTTTGTCTTCAGTGCCGATACGCCCGAAGAACAGACTCTGTTCCAATCCGGCTGGTTCATCGTCGGCCTGTTCACTCAGACGCTGGTCGTGCATCTGATCCGCACGCCGAAAGTCCCGTTCATTCAGAGTCGTGCGTCGCCGTCGTTGCTGGCGATGACAGGGGCGATGATGGCTGTCGGCCTGTTGATCCCCCTGGGGCCGCTCGCGGCCTCTTTTAAGTTGCAGGCATTGCCGCCGCTCTATTTTGTGTTGCTGCCGATGATTCTGGTCAGTTACATGGCGCTTATCCAGGCGATGAAGGGCGTCTACGTTCGCCGCTACGGCTGGCAGTGAGCGCGAAAGAGCCGGGCCGACGGCACCCCGATGACCGGCTGCTCTTCGGCGCATGCGGGGTCGTCGCCTCAGAAAAAGCCCGGCAGCCCGAGGAAGGTGGGTTGCCGGGCGCTCTCCTTGACACTCCGTTTGAGCAACGATATTCTGCGGGGCATCCATTCATCATCGGTCGCGGCGCCGGGCCATTCGTGAATGTTGCGAACAGAAGAGGTGAATGTGCGAACGCTGCCGCGAGAACGGCTGGGCGGACCGTCCGCTCGTCCTCTTCGTTGCTCGCGCTCCCTCGGTCCCTCGTCCGGGCAGTGATGCGCCTGTACGATCATCCTCATCCCTCCAAACGGGGTGCCGTCATTCGGGGATACGATCGACCTCACGCGGTTCGCACCGCGACGATGTGTGCGGCGGTGGCCGAACGACTGGGCCACCCGGCTGACCGGCTCTATCACTATCAAATCGCCTGCTTGCTGCATGACGTCAGCCGGGCGGGACTCGATCGGCGGCTCTTCGGCAAGATCTGGTCATGGGCCAAGGCCCACGGGATTCCCACCAGACCCCGCGAATGGCGGGCGAAGTATCCGACCACTCCGTACGGCCGGGAAACGGAGGCCTTCGTGTCTCGTTATGGAAGGGAGTTGGAGAAGGCCGGCGTTCCTCTGACGGCTTGGACCAAAGAGCAGATCGAGATCCGACTCGGGCATGCCCGCCGTCTTCGTCGTCGCCTGACGGTCGTCAAGCCGGCCTTGCGCCGGTTGGGGATTCAGTGGATGTCGTGGATGGGGGAGGTGATGCTCTACTACTACTATCCCGAGAAATTGTCGCGTGCCAAACCCTGGGTCAAACAATTGGCGGAAATTCTTGTGGCCTGCGAGCAACTTGAGGCCTATAGCAATCGGCAACGGGGTCGCGACTACTACGGACGGACCCAAGAATCACTGCCCAAGGCCTTTGCCTATCTCGATCGGCTCAAGAACGAGGGCTTGCTCAGCGAAGAGGTCCTGACGGCCTTGCGCGAGCTGGTTGCAGAGGGGAAGTTTGACGCAATTTTGGAACAGGCTCGGGGAAGACGTCTCACCCATGGAGAACGGCGGTATTTGCGCCGGCTCGCGAACGGGAGCATTACATGGGAGTGAAAACGATTCCGTTCCCTCTTGAGATGGCTGGTGACACGTCCCTTGAAAACATCACCAAACGAGTGTTGTCTGCCGTGGAAGCCTCAGGTCTGTCCGCCGGCATTGTGACCGTCTTCATCAAACACACGACCGCTTCGGTCATGATCATCGAAGATGAGCCCGGCATTCGCGCCGATACGAAAGCTTTCTGGGATCGGGTCGTGCCCCCTGATCCAGCGTGGCAACATAATCGTCGAAACCCTGGAGAAGACAATGCCCACAGTCACTTGCGAGGGCAATTGCAGGGACCGTCGGTGACGATTCCATTTGCCAATGGAGCTCTTCTGTTGGGCACTTGGCAGCAGATCGTCGTCGTGGATTTTGACACAAGGCCTCGACGTCGCGAATTGATCCTGCAGATCATAGGCGAATGACAATGAAACGAAAATCGATGATAGGGCTGATGATCGGGATTGGCGCGGCTGCTGTGTGTGGAGTACTGCTGGTTGCCTCGCTCGACGGCGTCGCGGAGTGGGGCAAACCGCTGGGGGCCGCCTACGAGGGGCCGGAAGCTAAACCCCGTCTGGTCACGCCGGCGCCCGCTCCATTGAGCCCGGATGAATTGGCGACCATCGCAGTGTTCGAACGGGCATCAAAGTCGGTGGTGTTCATCGCAAATACGGCGATTCAGCGGGACTTCTGGTCGCTCGATACCTTCGAAGTGCCGCAGGGGTCTGGCTCGGGGTTCATTTGGAACAAACAGGGCCATATCGTCACCAATTTTCATGTCATCTATGGTGCCAACGCTATCAAGGTGACCTTAGCCGATCGCAATGAGTATCAGGCTCGGGTCGTCGGCGTCGACCCGGATCACGACTTGGCGGTCTTGCAGATTCGGGCGCCGGAGAGTTCGTTGGAGCCGTTGGCCATCGGGACGTCGAGCGATCTGCGGGTGGGGCAAAAGGTGTTGGCCATCGGCAACCCGTTCGGTCTTGACCACACCCTGACGACAGGGGTGGTGAGCGCCTTAGGGCGAACGATCAAGTCGATGACAAACCGCACCATCGAGGGAGTCATTCAGACCGATGCAGCCATCAATCCAGGCAACTCCGGCGGGCCGCTGCTCGACAGTGCCGGCAGGCTGATCGGCGTCAATACGCAGATTATCAGTCCCAGCGGCGCCTACGCCGGCATCGGTTTTGCCGTGCCGGTTGATACGGTCAATCGCATCGTGCCCGAGCTGATCAAACATGGAAAACGGATCAGGCCTGGGCTTGGGGTGTCGCTGGTTCCGGATGCCTTAGCGAGACGGTGGGGGATCAAAGGGCTCGTGATTGCCAAGGTGGCGCGCGGGGGGAGCGCCGATCGAGCCGGGTTGCGGGGGGTCCGCGAAGCCGGCGGCGGGCGGATCGAGTTGGGCGATATCCTGGTGGCGGTCGAAGGAACACCGGTTGAGACGGTGGATGAGCTGCTGGATGTGCTTGAGCGATTTAAGGTTGGTGATCGAGTCAAAGTGGATGTGATTCGAGACAACAAACGACTGTCTGTTGAGGTGATGCTTCAGGCGGTCAACTCATAACCCCCACAAAGCGTGCGACCCATGGACCGAACCGATCTTCTGTCGCTGTACCGTCAAATGCTGCTGATCCGCCGATTCGAAGAAAAGTCGGCAGAGATGTACGCCCTAGCTAAGATTGCCGGCTTTCTCCATCTCTACATCGGCGAAGAAGCGGTGGCCGTTGGAACAATCGCCGCCCTTCGGCCGGATGACTATGTCATCAGTGCCTATCGGGACCATGGCCATTGTCTGGCGCGTGGATCCGATCCAGGGAAAGTGATGGCGGAATTGTTCGGCAAGGCGACGGGGCTGTGCAAAGGCAAGGGCGGCTCCATGCACTTGGTCGATGCAGAGAAATCCTTCATGGGAGGCTACGCGATTGTGGGCGGACATCTCCCGTTGGCCACGGGCTTGGCCTTTGCGAGTCAGTACCAGTCGCTCGATCGGGTGACCGTCTGTTTTTTTGGCGAAGGGGCCTTGCCCAGCGGCCAGGCGCATGAGGCGTTCAATCTCGCAGCCCTCTGGAAGCTGCCGGTCATCTTCGTCTGCGAAAACAATCGCTATGGTATGGGGACACCGGTTGAACGGGCGGTGGCCCTCTACACGGATATCACCGAAACGGCCCGCTCCTACGGCATTGCTGCGGAAGAGATGGATGGCATGGACGTGTTGGCCGTGCGGTCGGTGATGCGACGAGTAGTCGAACAGGTGCGAGCCACCGGAACCCCCTGTTTCATTGAGGCCAAGACCTACCGGTTCATGGGCCATTCAATGGCCGATCCGGCGCACGGTCACTATCGGACCAAGGAAGAGGTGGAGGCGTACCGTAAACGCGATCCGTTGCTGGTTCTCAAACAGACGATGCTTGATCAGAACCTAGCCGGCGAAGCCGACTTTAAACAACTTGAACAGGAGATCGGAGCCGTGGTGGCGGCGTCCATCAAATTTGCGGAGGAGAGTCCCTTCCCTTCGCCTGCCGAGTTACACCAAGATGTGCTGATGGAGTGAGGGGTGCCATGGTGCTGTCGTATCGGGAGGCGCTCAATCAGGCGATGCGGGAAGAGATGCGGCGTGACCCGCGGGTCTTTCTGATTGGCGAAGAGGTGGCCTACTACCAAGGAGCCTTCAAGGTGAGCAAGGGGTTCATCGAGGAATTCGGCCCCCGTCGTGTGATCGACACGCCAATTACCGAAGCCGGTTTCACTGGCCTAGCCATCGGAGCAGCTATGGCGGGGTTGCGTCCGATCGTCGAGCTCATGACGATGAATTTTGGCATTGTGGCGCTCGATCAGATCGTCAACAATGCGGCCAAGATTCGTTACATGTCGGGCGGGCAACTCTCGGTGCCGATGGTGATTCGGGGACCTGGCAGTGCGGCCCATCAGTTAGCGGCCCAACATTCACAAAGTTTGGAAGCCTGGTTTTGCCACGTGCCTGGACTCAAAGTGATTGTACCGGCAACTCCGCGTGATGCGAAGGGGCTCCTCAAGAGTGCCATCCGTGATCCGAACCCGGTCATCTTCATCGAGGCCCAGTTGTTGTATGGCACGAAGGGAGAGGTACCGGAGGGCGAGTACACGATTCCGATCGGGGTCGCCGAAGTCAAACGCCCTGGTCACGCGGTGACAGTTGTGGCCTATTCGAAAATGCTGCTGCTTGCCTTGGAAGCGGCCGAGCATTTAAGTCGGGAGGGGATTGAAATTGAAGTGATCGATCCCCGCACACTGAAGCCGTTGGACCTGGAGACGATTGTCACATCGGTCAAGAAGACCGGCCGTCTGGTCATTGTTGAAGAGGGTTGGCGGTTTTGCGGGTTGGGGGCGCAAATCGCCGAGAGTGTCTATGCGACAGCGTTTGATTATCTCGATGCCCCGATCGTGCGAGTGACGGGCGCGGATATCCCCATGCCCTACAGCCGGCCGTTGGAGGATGCTGCGATCCCAGATCTGCCTCGGGTGATTGAGGCGGTGAAGTCGCTTTGCTGAAGGGAGGAAGACCATGGCCAGCCGTGTGGTGATGCCCAAGCTCACAGATACGATGGAAGAAGGGACGTTGGTGGCATGGAAAAAGCGGGAAGGAGAGCGGGTCGAGGCGGGAGAGGTGATCGCAGAAATCGAAACCGACAAAGCCGTCATGGATCTGGAAGCGTTTGCCTCCGGCATCGTGCGCAAAATTGTGGTGCAGGAAGGGGAAGCGGTTCCTTCCGGTACCCTGCTGGCTGTGGTTGCCGAGGCGGATGAAGACATCACGGAGGCCTTGACCGAGCAGATCGCTGCCGCGCCGTCGCCTGGCAAGGCTGCCTCGCCCGCCGCTCCGGTGGCGGCATCCTCACAACCTGTTCCCTCACCGGTCTCTCCGTCAAAAGCGGTTGCTGCTTCAGAAGAACGGACTCGTCCGGTCGCCTCCCCGCGAGCCAGAGCGATCGCTGCCGAGCGGGGGATCGATCTTTCAACCGTCGTCGGGACCGGTCCAGGCGGACGAATTGTGGAAGAAGATGTGCTGCGGGCCGAGACGGACACAGAGGTGGTCTCGCCTCCCGGCACCGATCACCCGCTCAGTCAAATGCGCAAGGCCATTGCACGGACCATGGTGCAGAGTAAGGCTCCCGTGCCGCACTTCTATGTCACGACCGAGATCGAGATGGACGAGGCCGAGCAGCTCCGGGAGCGCTTGAATCGGGAGGGGCCGTTCCGTCCGACCGTGACGGACCTGCTGATCAAGGCAACAGCCTTGGCGTTGGACCACTATCCGGCACTCAATGTGTCCTACAGAGGGGATGCCATCCGGCGTCACACCAGCATTGATATCGGCGTGGCCGTCGGCATGGACGATGGACTGATCACGCCGGTCATCCGCGATTGTGGCGCCAAATCGCTGGAGACGATCACAGCCGAATCGCGGTCGCTCATTGAGCGGGCCAGACTCAAGCGGTTACAGCCGGTTGAATATCGGGGGGCGACGTTCTCAATCTCCAATCTCGGCATGTATGAGGTTGAGAACTTTATTGCTGTGCTCGTACCGCCGCAGGCCGCGTCGCTGGCAGTTGGAGCGGTGCGGACAGTCCCCGTTGTGGCGGGGGGCACCGTCACAGTCGGCCGGCGCATGAAGGTCACGCTGTCGTGTGATCACCGTGCCCTTGACGGCCTGATTGCGGCCAAGTTCCTCCAAGAGCTCAAGCGAATTCTGGAACACCCGCAGCAACTGATCGCTTCTCCGGATCCCACTTGACCGAGACGGTTTCGCGAGCGGCTGCTTGACTCGTTGCCTTAAATGCGAGGTGATGTGCTAGAGCCTGCCGTTCCGGAGGAAATCCACGATCCGATTTTCAGCCCAATGGGCGTCTTCGCCGTTCGTCCTTTGCTGGTAGAACCCACAATGGCCGCCGTATTGAGGAGCAATCAGTTGGATCAGCGGATGGCTAAGGATGGTTGGCACAGTGAACATAGAATAGGGAATAAACGGATCATCTTGGGCTGTGATGATCACGGTGGGGACGGCAATGGAGCCCAGTACATGCCGGGCGCCAGATCGGTCATAGTAGTCCGCTCCGCTTTCATATCCGCCGTCTGGAGCGGTGTACCAGTGGTCGAACTCGCTGATGCGGGTGATGGTATCAAGGCGAGCAAGATCCCACTTGCCGGGAAAGAGAGCAGCCTTACGCCGCAGGCGGGCGTTAAGGCCATTTAAAAAATGTCGGTGATAGAGCCAATTGCGCGGCTCCTCCAGCGCACGGGCGCACACTGTCGGGTCGATGTTGGGGCAGACGGCCGCGACACCGGCCAGCGCCGGTTCATCTTCGCCTAGTTCACCAGCGGCCTTCAGAACCAAATTGCCGCCCATGGAGTAGCCGACAAGCCAGATACGATCAAGCCCGTCTTGCCTGGCGAGTTCCTGCACGATCGCCCGGTAATCGATGCTTAAGCCGCTGTTGTAGAGCGTTGGAGAGAGGTGTTCCGTGCCGCCGCAGTTGCGCTGGTTCATCCGCACGACGTTGAATCCCGCCTGATAGGCCTTGGCTGTGATGCCGAGCATGTAGCGCGAGTCGCTCGAGCCTTCGAGACCATGAACGAGCAGTACCGTGGGGGCGGACCTTCGATGAGGTTGCCAATGGCAAAAGCCGAGCAACTGCGTGCCTGGTTCCGTGGCGAAGAGACGTGGTTCCTGGGGCAGGGTTGCGAGCGACGTCGTCCGCGGAAGATAGCGGGGGACGAGCGTCATGAGATGAGGATTGCGCAGGAGGCGCGGAGGTTGATAGAGCGGAATCGAATCGAGCATGGCAATTCATCATAACGCAAAAGGCAAGCAGACGCGGGACGAAAATAGTTGCCCGGTGAATGGCTGGAACTTTTTGGCTCACCGGGTATAATGGGCGGCGCCGACAGGTGGCGTCATTGCGGGAAAGGAGAAAAGACCCATGGCATTGTCAGAAAAAACGAGACGGTTCCGTGCGTGGCGTAGAGCTGTGGGAGCGATCCTATTGGGAGCGAGCATCTGCAGCGGAGTTCCTGCCTTTGCGGAGGAACAAACCTCATCTCCCTCGAGCAACGTCGCGTTACAGGTGACAAGCTGGTTGCTCACCGCGCCCTACGGCACCTTCAAGGCCGCCTATGCCATTGGCGGTTCGATCGTCGGGGGAATCATCTGGCTGGGAACTGGCGGGGACACGCAAAAGGCCAAGGCTGTCTGGAAACCAGCCATCACCGGCGACTACATCATCCGGCCGGAGAACCTTGCCGGCCAACGGCCGCTTCATTTTGTCGGCAAGACCGACTGAAGGACCGCATGTCCGTTGAACAGCCGGTTCCTCTCCCAGCCGGCAGACCTAAGGCGTATCCGGAAAGAGAATATAGGGCTTCGGCGGTTCTTGATCCGGCGGCACAAAGGCGGGGGCCGGTTCACCTGCCGGGCCCAAACTCCGAATAAAGCGATAAATCGCCCGCAAGTCCTGCTCCGTCATCTCACGAAGAACGTACCAGGGCATGGGGGGGCGAAATTCCACGGTCCGTGCGACTGTGAGCCACTGTTCCTCGGTCAGCCGTTGCATAGCCAGCCGCAGGTTGCTCGAATAGGTGGTCCCCCAGGGGCCGCGCCAGCCGATCCGATCCCCCATCAGCCAATCCTTTTCAGGAACCTTTCCCGCCGCGTCCGCATAGCCC
>JANDJJ010000071.1 GCA_024330945.1 Nitrospira sp.
GTTCGTTTTCGACAAGGCCTTCGGCCCGGCCGGAGGGTTTGAAAGCGGGTATCGGGCGCAGCACCTTTTGTTCGGCGTCTCGCTGCATTTCTAAAAACGGAGCACCTTCATGGCTCGCGTGGTTTCGATCGTCGTCCTTTTCGGCTGGCTCCTTCTCCTGTCCGCCTGCGCGGAATCGCTGCACCAAGTTCAGCGTGAGACCGGCCCGCTTGGAATCCCGCTGGAATTACAAAAGGAAATTGACACCGGCGTGACGTTCGCCGATCTCCGGACCGACACCGATTCCTATCTTGGACGAACCGTCAGTCTGGGCGGCATCGTCTTAGCAGCCAAGCGAACGTCGGAACGGACGGAGATTGAAATCCTACAACTGCCGAGAAAAGAGGGCCGAATTTCGACCAAAGATCGTCTCCGGTCGGAAGGACGGTTTCTCGCCGTCCGTGAAGAATTTCTCGACCCTGCCACCGTGCCTCCCGGCACGCCGGTGACCATCATCGGGACCGTGCAAGGTTCCATCACACGGCAACTGGAGGAAGCCGAGTATCTGTACCCCGTTCTCGCCATCAAACATCTGATCGATTGGAACACGGTTGACATGGAAGAGTTGGAAACCGCCCCCGCCGCGTTTTATGGCCCCTCTTACTATCCGCCTTTCGGCTACTGGGGCGTTCCATACGGTTACTATCCGTTCTGGACAAGACCCTATCCTTTGATCGTTCAGCCTCGTCCCGCACCGAGACCGCCCCCTTCCCCTCCCCCTTCGGGTATTCCACCAAGGTTCAAACGAAGGTAAGAGACGTGACGCATCACCGAAATCGCAGCAGACTCCTTCTGTCCCGTCGTGACGTTCTGACCGCGTTTGGTATCGCCGGCGCGGCATGGTTGATGGAACAGGCTTTCGTTCCCCGACGAGCGGTGGCCGAGAGCGTGGAACCGTCCTGCCTTATTCTCCCTCAGCAGACAGAGGGGCCCTATTTTGTCGACGAACGGTTGCACCGTTCCGACATCCGTTCCGATCCCTCAACTGGACAGGTCACACGGGGAATCCCTTTGCGGCTGACAATTCGGACCATGGGCATCTCCGCCACCGGCTGCCGGCCCCTGGCTGGAGCCGTTGTTGACATCTGGCAGTGCGACGCCATGGGATTCTACTCCGACGTCAGAGATCCGTGGTTCGACACGATCGGCAAAAAATTCTTGCGGGGCTATCAGATGACTGATGCACGTGGGGAAGCCCGCTTCCTGACCATCTATCCAGGCTGGTACCCCGGGCGAACGGTGCATATTCACGTCAAGATTCGGACGGCTCCCATTGGGCGTCGAAGTTTCGATTTCACGTCGCAGCTCTATTTCGACGATGCGTTGACTGATCAAGTCTTCTCACATCCGCCCTATGTCTCGCGGGGAGATCGCACCACCCGCAACCGGCAAGACTGGATCTTCCGCCAGGGCGGAGACCGTCTCATGCTCGATCCCACCCCAACAGAGAACGGCTACGCGGCCACGTTCACCTTCGGACTCCGTCTTGCCTGAACGGGACGCCGCGGCCATACTAAGCCGTTCGTGGACCGAACGACACATGGGTCGTGACCCAGCCCTCAAGAAATCGAGTCCGGTAAGGCTCCAACAGAAAGGTCTCCATGCGAAAAGCCAAAATCGTCTGCACCATCGGCCCGGCCACCGCTTCGCCGACCATGTTGGATCGGCTGATCGAGAGCGGCATGGACGCGGCACGACTCAATTTTTCCCACGGCACGCATGAGGCCCATGCCGCCGCCATTGCCGCCATTCGGCAAGCCGCAGCACGAAGGAAAGTCGCCGTCGCGATCATTCAAGACGTGCAAGGCCCTCGCATACGAGTGGGCAAGGTTCCTGAGGATGGCATCCAAGTTCACGCTGGTCAATCGATTCGGCTATGGCCTGTCGCCAGGAGCTCAGATCCACCGGCTGTCTCCACATCGTCCGTTCCGAACATTCCAATCCTCTACCCTTCTCTCACGCGCGACCTCAAGCCTGGCGCGAGAATCCTGATCAACGATGGACTCATCGAGCTGCTCGCCGTCCATGTCGCCGACTCCTACGTTGACTGTACCGTCATCACAGGCGGAACGATCTTATCTCACAAGGGCATCAACCTTCCCGGCACCACCGTCAGCGTCCCGACACTCACCGACAAGGATCGAGATGACATGCGCTTTGGCATTGCACAAGGCGTGGACTATATCGCCTTATCTTTCGTCCGAGGTCCGGAAGACATCAAGGCCGCCCGCGGGTTCATCGCCAAATGCGGCGGCGATCAACCGATCATCGCCAAGATCGAACGGGCGGAGGCCGTCGCGACGTTGGACGCGCTGCTGGACGAAGCGGACGGCGTTATGATCGCGCGCGGCGATCTCGGCGTTGAGATGGGACCGGAGGCCGTGCCGATTTTGCAGAAACGGATCATTATGGAAGCCAACCGCCGCCGCCGTCTGGTCATCACGGCGACCCAGATGTTGGAATCGATGACCCAGTCTCCTCGTCCTACCAGGGCCGAAGCGTCGGACGTGGCGAACGCCGTCTTCGACGGCACAGATGCAGTGATGTTGTCCGCCGAAACGGCCGTCGGAACGTATCCCCTCGAAACGGTACAGGTCATGGACCGCATCATTCAGGCGGCGGAGCGAGAAGCAGAGCCAATGCTGTCGCTTAGACAGTGGGACAAGGTCACGCCCCTGCCGTTTCCGGACGCAGTCTGCACGGCCGCCTATTTCGCGGCTCAGGCCGTTGCCGCCGACGCGATCGTCGTCTTCAGCGAACGGGGCGCGACGGCACGATTGATTTCGAAACGGCGGCCGGCCTCTCCCATCATCGCCTTCACGCCGTACGAACCCGTTCGGCGACGGATGGCGCTCTACTGGGGCGTGCGCCCCGCCCTGATTCCCCAAATCGATCACACGGACGATCGTGTGGAGGAGGCGGAACGGAAATTAAAAGCCGAAGGACTCGTCAAGGGCGGCGAAAAGATCGTCATCCTCTCCGGCACCCAGGTTGGACAGCCAGGCGGCACCAACCTGATGAAACTGCACGACGTTCGATAGGCACACTCTTTTTCTGCGCCTTCGCTGATTTCTTACGCCGACTGATGGGATGAGGGATCCCCCCGACGCAGTGGTCAGAACAGCACTCGATCGTTTCTCATAGGTCCCGCAAATGGTTCACCAGCCTTCATTTCCCCCTTGATCTTGCTTGGAGAGAAGGGTATCGTGCCGCCACATCCGGGTGGTGTCTGATGCCGCTTCTTGCCCATCGGTCACTCCATCGTTCTTTCTTCCGCCGCTCGCGACGGCAAGCCGTCTGTTCCGCTTTGACCTACCGGCCTCTCCCTGAAGATTCGTTCCACGTAATCGGTTTCCCAGTTCGGCTCAGTGAATGTCGTGCCGTGATCGCAGCCTTCGGTCGGCAGAACAATCAATGTGACAATGAGTCGGCAAGAGCAAGCCGTTTCAACACCACTAATGGAATCGATAGGAGAACCAAATCGGCATACCATCAGTCCATCGCCATGTCATCACGCACCATATCATCACGTCGCAAGGAGGGAACGTATGGGACGGCATACAATCGGCCTGATCATTCCCCACCCTGAGGACCAAAAGTGGGATTCGGTCTGGAAGCTCTTTCGCACGCCCAATCTGAATCTCCCCACCCTCGCCGCCTTGATCCCGGAAGACGAATGGGACATTGAGATCCAGGACGAGTTGGTCGGCCCCATTGATTTTGAACGAGATTATGATCTGGTCTTTATCACCGTGACGACGGTCGTGGCCGTTCGATCCTATGAAGTCGCCCGGCTGTTCCGCGAGCGCGGCGCCAAGGTGGTGCTCGGCGGCATCCACCCCTCCACGTTGCCCGACGAGGCGCAGCGACATGCCGACGCCATCGTGGTCGGCGAAGGCGAATTGACGGTACCGCGATTGCTGCATGACTTCAAAAAAGGCAAACTGCAACCCCGTTACGTCATGCCCTACATGGTCGAGAAGTGGGATGAACGCCCCCCTCGATGGGATCTCTTGCCCCAAGGCTACATGTTTCGGCACGCCTTGACCGCCACACGAGGCTGCAACTATCGCTGCTCATTTTGTTCGATTCACTTGGCGCTCGGAGGAGGGCAGTACGGCTTTCGCAAAAAACCCCCGACCGACGTGGTCAAGCTGGTCGAACAGATGTCCGGCCCCATGGTCATGTTCTGGGATGACGATCTGCTCTCCGACCCGGTCTATACGAAAGACCTCTGCGCGGCCTTGAAACCGCTGGGGAAAAAATGGATGAGCCAAATGAGCGCGACCTACATCGCGCACCACCCCGACTTGCTCAAAACACTCAAGGAAGCCGGCTGTTCCGCGATGTTTATGGGGTTGGAATCGATCAATCAGGACTCGTTGAAATCGGTCAACAAACAAAATTCAGCAAAGCTGTATGAAGACATGATCCGCCGCATCCATGACCACGGAATCGACATCCACGCCGGCTTCATCTGCGGCCTGGACCATGAAGACGTCTATGATTTCGAGCGGACCGCCGAGTGGGCCACCCGCATGGGCCTGGCCGGGGCTCTCTGGCGCATCATGACCCCCTACCCAGGCACCAGGCAGTTCACGGAACTCAAGGCGGCCGGCCGCATTCTGACCGAGAATTGGACGATGTACACGGGCGAGCACGTCGTCTATAAGCCGGCCAAGATGACCGTCGAACAGTTGTACTGGGGGCACAAATGGGCCAAGGGGCAGTTTTACTCCTATCGGTCCATCGCGCAACGGGCAATCGGCCGGGCGAGGCAAAACGGCGCGCACGAGCTGTTGAACATCACCGGATGCGGATTGGGCTATCGTTCCATGTTCCACCTCGCGGCGGACTCGGCGCCGGTCAACGTGTATCGAGACATGAACCATCTGCCGCCGCAGGAAGAGCCGGTGGCGTTCCGGTTCCCCTATCCGTCAAAGGGCCGATTCAGTTTCGTCACGGATCAATGGGATCGACTGCGGGCCAAGATTCAACCCAGGCCGCGCCTCAACTGAGGCGAATGATCGCGGGCGTCATGCCGGTGATCGGGCTCGCGGCAATAGTCCTGGCGGATGAGCCGGTCCGTGCGGAATGGACGTTGCTGGACGATCGGTATCAAGAGCCAGGATTTCGGATGGTCTTTGTCGACCGAGACTCGATCCGGCAAGAGGATGGACTGGGGACCGTTTCCATATTGATTGACTGGGCCGTGATGCAAGGCGGCCGCTCGCCGACCAGATTTTATTCGACCATTGCGCGAAAACAGGTGGACTGTCCGAACAAACTGATACGACTGACGGCGTTTGCGGATTATTCTGGGCACAGGGGTACGGGCAAACGCATGGCTTGGGGCGAACAAGAAGGACCGTGGCGTCCGGTGGAGCCCGGCAGCGTAAACGAGGGAATCTGGACGCTGATGTGCGGACAGGGTGCCTCACCGTAAGGCCCAGCAACGCCGGGCTCGTTCGAATCTCATGATGTAAGGCTCTGGCACAACATCACCTGAGAAGGATTGTCTTGCAACAACGAGGCGGCTCTTTCACAATGGGCCGGTCTCAGAGAACCCACGAAGCCCTCGTAGCCAAGGCTGACAGAAAGGTCCCCAATGACTGATTTATCCGTCCCTGTCCAAGCAGCACAGCCTTTTCGGCGGATTTTTCATCCGACGGACTTTTCCATCGACAGCCACACTGCCTTATTGCATGCCGTGAAACTCGCACTCGCGGTCAGGGGTGAATTGTCCGTCATGCACGTCGATCCGGATGTGACCCGGGAGGATTACGAGGACTTTCCTCGAATCAGCCCGATCCTTAAACGATGGAAAGTGCTTCCGCCTAATGCCGGTGAAGGGGATATGAGGCAATCGGGACTGACCGTCACAAAACTCCGCGCCGTTGCGAAAAATCCGACGGAGGCCCTGCTTCATCACCTCTCTGAGCATCCAGCCGACCTGCTCGTCATGACGACACATCAATATGACGGTCTTGATCGCTGGCAACATCGGACGGTGGCCGAACCGGTCGCACGAGGGAGCCGCGTCCCGACCCTGTTCGTGCCGGCGCACGTCGAAGGATTCGTTTCCAAAGAAACGGGAACTGTTTCACTTCGCCGCATCTTGATACCGGTCCACGAGCAACCAAATCCTCAAGCAGCCGTGGACTTGACCGCCAACCTCGCTGCCTTGCTGGGATGCGAACGATTAACCGGTCTCTTGATCCACGTCGGGAGGGCCGAGACGGCGCCGAACCTCACCTATCCGATGCGGAAGGGGATCGTGTGGCGCTCCATGATTTGCCATGGAGACACCGTGGACGTGATCCTTGGAATGGGAGAAGACTTCGACGTGGATTTGATCGTCATGGTAACGAGCGGGCACGATTCGTTGCTGGACATGTTGCGTGGGAGCACAACGGAACGGGTGTTGAGAGGGGCCCGTTGTCCTCTGCTGGCGATTCCAGCCGATCATTAGGCCATCAACGCCTCCGCTTGCTGTGTGCGTGACCGGTGCTTCTCTCGTCCGACAAGAACCTGATCGACGATACCGTTTCGCAGAATTACGAAATTCGTCGCTACGGCCGGGACGCGCGGGCCAGGAAGAATGCTCCCTGTCAGGTTCAGGGGATCGCAGGCCGACAGTTTGATCATCTGCTCGTTGTCTTCTGCCATCTTTCGGAGCGCCCGTAACGTTTCCACCGCCTCCGGCAACGCAAACTGCTCGCCGACAAAACCGGTCACGAATCTGCCACCACGAATCTCTCCCGCCATTTCCATCTGACGATACTGAACCAGCAAATCGCGCCACGGGAGCGCTAACGAGTCGTACGCCAGCAAATCACGAAACACCACCCCGTAGCGCCGTAACAGCCGGCGGGCGACGGACTCACCCACACCGGCCCCTTTCTGAGCGTCCGGCCATGATTCGCCCACAGATCCAGACCATCGGTCTCTCAGCCCTTGGCCATCGATTGCCATAGGACCTGGGTACATCGACCGTAACAAAGACCACCTCCCGCTCGCGTGACGAGGACGATGACCTCTCGCCCGCCCCTCGCCCCGTCGCCGGTGCGGATCGATCAAGGCGCGCAGGTTGTCGAACCCGTCGGCCGTGACGAGCCCGGTGGCCACCAGTTCCCACAGCCCCTGTTCCACTTCGCTGGGTAAGGCGCCGGTTGCCCGAACCAAGTCGGCAAAAAAGCAGGCCCCTTGCTTGTGGAGCACGGTCATGATAGCTCGGCCTACCTCGCTGAGCCCATTAGCGGGGCGATCCCCTGCCGGCTCTCTCCCACCCTCCACGGCAGCCCGCAGCCAATCTCCTTCTTCACGGGGAAAGAGGCTGATCGGCGTGGCACTGGTGGACACGATGCCATGAGTTCGCCGAGTTGCCATGGTCGCGTCAAGACCGGACAAGAGTCTGTCATGGAGAGAAAGGCGCCCCCATCCGACGGCGCCACTCAAACAGAGTCGATCCAGCCACTCCGGCTCATATCGGGCCAGTCGCAGACGCAACACTTGCGACTCCCACACGGAGGCCGGCGCTTCAAAACCAGCCAGTTGCCCGATAATCTCCAACAGCCCCGCTTCGCCATGCAGCCGAGCCGATGGAGCAACATGGTGCCATCGCAACAAAAACCGCATGAAGTCCGCTGCCGTGACCGGCTCGATCTCCCGTCGCAACCATCCGACCGTCAAGCGATGAATACGAGCCAGAAGACGGCGATGACACCATTCGCCAGCTCGAACACCGTTGGACGACGAAGACCGAAATATCCCTCTGAGCACCTGCCCCGCCTGTTCCAAACGGACCATAGCCTGTTCCACCGGCCCGACTGAAAAACCTAGTCGGTCGGCCAACTCCTTTACGGTCGTCGGTCCGATGCTCTCCATCCAGCCCAAAACGATCGCATCCAACACCGTTTCGTCTTGCCCGAGGAACAACTGCTCGCATCGATCCCGGTTCTCAGCCGCCACCCAGCCGGTTATTTGCGGACGTAAGAGAGAAGAAGCCGGGGGAGCCAGCCGAACGATACGACAAGCTGTGAGCAAGCCAGAGACATAGGGCATCCACTCAGCAGGAATCGGCTCCGGCACCCAGACCAACGTCAGCAGCGCATCGTGGAGTTCATCCTCATCACGCACGACGGGCCAGGATTCCCGGACCACCAAGTCAATAGCCGAGGGATCGAGCGCGCCGATCGCTCCGGCCAAGTCGGGTGGAAGGGTCCGCCTGAGTTCCACAGCGCGGGCCCGCCGCTCTTCCAACGGCGCATCGTCGAGAAACGCATAGGGGTTGGCATTTAAGATCTCGTGCGAAAAGGGCGACGGAACCGGCGTATCCACCGCCACGCACCGGATGGTACCCCGTTCGATTCGCTGGAGGATGGTGTGCAATCCCTCCAGATCCATCGCATCCGTGAGGCAATCTTTGAAGGTCTCTCGAACCAGCGGGTGATCGGGAATCTGCCTAGTCCGTTCGCCAACCATATTGTCCTGGCAAGCCAGCGCATCGGGGAAGACAGCCGCCAGTAAATCCTCTGCCTTCATCCGTTGGATGTGCGGAGGCACTTTCTTGCCCTGTGTAAATCGGAGCAGAGCCAAGGCTCGGCCGGCAGTCCAACGCCACCTGGTCATGAACATGGGCGACGGCAAGAGAGACTGGATCAGCACGTCCCGGACGGACGATGAATAAACATAACCAAAGACCGATTCCAACGGGAAACTGTGCCGCTCGCCGAGCGAAATGACGAGCCCGTTGTCCGTCGCCGCCGCTTGCAGCTCGAAATCGAAGGTCAGACAAAATCGTTTGCGGAGAGCCAAGCCCCAGGCTCGATTGATCCGACCGCCGAACGGCGCATGAATCACCAACTGCATGCCCCCGCTTTCATCAAAGAACCGTTCGGCCACGATGGTTTCCTGCGTCGGGACGGTGCCAAGCACGGCCCGTCCGGCCAACACATATTCGACCATCTGTTGCGCCCCTCTCACATCCAGACCACATTCCTGTTTGAGCCATTGAAGGACGAGGGGGGCTGGGTTGAACGAGTGGGCTCCCTCTGTTGCTCCTTTTCCTCCATGGTGTTTCGATTCCGGCACCTTTTGCTCAATCAACTGAGTCTCAAGGTCTCGCCTCAGTTCAGAAACGGCAGCCGACAGTTCTGCCGTACGAGAGGGAGCCTCACCCCGCCAGAAGGGAATGGTCGGCGGCGCTCCCTGCGCGTCTTCAACGCGCACCTTGCCGGATTCGATCCCCTTGATGCGCCACGATGTATTACCCAGCAACATGATGTCGCCGGCAAGACTTTCCACGGCAAAATCTTCATCCACCGACCCCACCACCGTCCCGTCCGGTTCGGCGATGACTTGATAGGTCGCCGTTTCAGGAATAGCGCCTCCTGAGGTGATGGCGGCCAATCTGGCGCCACGCCGTGCCTTCAGCCGGCCATTGATCCGGTCGTGGAAGAGATATGCTTGTCCCCTTCCCCGCTTGGTCGCAATGCCCTCGGCTAACATACGGATGACTTGATGAAACACTGAACGGGGCATGTTGTGATAGGGATAGGCGCGACGGCAGAGGGTAAACAGCTCTTCTTCAGTCCAGGATCTGGTGGCGACTGAGGCCACGATCTGTTGAGCCAGGATATCGAGCGGAGTGTCAGGAATTTCAATTCGATCGAGCAGGCCCTGTCGAATGGCCCGCACCAGCGCCGCACACTCCACCAGGTCATCTCTCGTCAGGGCAAAGAGTCGTCCTTTGGGAGTCGCCTTGACCCAATGGCCGGCCCGCCCGATTCGTTGGAGGCATGTCGCGATGGCCCTGGGCGAGCCGATTTGACAGACGAGATCCACGGTTCCCACATCGATGCCCAATTCCAGAGACGCCGTCGCAATCACCACCCGTGTCGTGCCGGCCTTCAACTGTTCTTCGGCTCGAAGACGGATCGCCCGCGACAGGCTGCCATGGTGCGCCGCAACGACATCCGGCCCCAGATCGGCAAGTCGCTCTTCCAACGCATGGGCGACCCGCTCGGCCAGTCGTCTCGTATTCACAAAGACCAAGGTCGATCGATGGTGTCGAACGAGGTCGGCAAGGCGATCATAGACGTCCGCCCAAATTGCGTTGGTCGCCACGGCGCTCAACTCATCCTTGGGCACTTCCACAGCGAGATCCATCTCCCGCCGATGACCGACATCGATGATCGTGCAGGGAAGTTCTTCAACCTCTCCCTCGTTTCGACATCCCACCAAAAACCGCGCGACCAACTCGATCGGTCTTTGGGTGGCCGAGAGGCCAAGCCGTTGCGGTCTGGTCCCGATCAAGTCGTCCAGCCGTTCCAACGAGAGGGCCAAGTGGGCACCCCGTTTCGTCGGTGCCACGGCGTGGATTTCATCCACGATCACGGTACGGACTGTGCGGAGCATCGCACGGCTTTTATCCGCCGTGAGCAGAATGAACAGTGACTCCGGCGTCGTCACCAAAATATGGGGAGGCCGCTTGAGCATCCGCTGGCGGTCGGTCACCGGCGTGTCACCGGTTCTGACCAGCACTCGCAGATCCGGCATGAGCAGTCCTTCCTGCAAGGCGGCTTGACCGATCTCGGCCAGCGGCTTCTGAAGATTTTTCTGCACATCGTTGCTCAGCGCCTTGAGCGGCGAGACATACAGCACTTGAGTCTGGTCGTCCAACTCACGCGCCAAGGCTTGTTGAAACAAACGGTCGAGACAAGAAAGAAATGCGGCCAGGGTTTTTCCCGATCCGGTCGGTGCGGCGATCAAGACATCCGAGCCTGATCGAATGGCGGGCCACGCCTTACGTTGCACGTCGGTCGGCTCGCCGATGTGCGAGACAAACCAATGGGCAATCAGGGGATGGAACTGCGAGAGGGACATGACGCCGATCTTACCATGTCACGGAAGACTGCTCGCATGTGTCGTCCTAGTCGGTGAGCGACTGCCCGGCAATCTGAAAAACGACTTGCAAAAGACGAAACACGCTCAGTTGTTTTTCTCATTTGCTTGTGAGCAAGATGGGCGACCGATGAAGAAAGCGGACATGGCTACAGAGACCGACCGACCATTGGTCATTTTGGGAGCCGGCTATACAGGCCGACTCGTGTATGAGAAAGGAACCGCCCGTGGTCGGATCGTGCTCGCAGCCAGCCGAACCCCGCGGCACCGCCTTGATTTTGTCCCGTTGGATCGTCGACTTCGTTTTGATCTTGAAGATCGGACAACGTGGCGCAATCTCCCTCCTCTGTGCGATCTCCTCTGGTGTTTTCCAGCCGAACCGCTAGAACTTGTTCAGGAATTTGCCACGGTCATGAACCTGATCGCCCACCGTCTGGTGGTTCTCGGCAGTACCTCGGCCTACCAAACGAATCTGTCTCAGGACTATCCTCCCCCATGGATTGATGAAACGGCTCCCCTGGATCACGATAAACCTCGCGTACAAGGTGAGGAATGGCTCAGAATCTCTTGTCAAGCCATTGTGTTACGAGTTGCCGGCATCTATGGACCAGGTCGCAATCCTCTCCTTTGGATCAAGCAAGGACGTGTCGGCCCATCACGCAAATATGTCAACCTGATTCACGTGGAAGACCTGGCGAACATCTGTCTGGCTGCCCTCGAACGAGGAGTTCCAGGGGAAGCCTACAATGTGAGCGACGGAACGCCACGAACCTGGCAAAACATCTGCTATCTGGCGAGCGAACGATTTGGAGTTCAACCGATAGTTGAAGTTAGAGACCGGTCGATCGGCAAACGTATCGACAACGGCAAGCTCCTCTCACTCT
>JANDJJ010000072.1 GCA_024330945.1 Nitrospira sp.
TCGGCAGCCGTCAGGTTTTCGCTCGTCACCTGGAGATTCGCAATCGTGGCCTCCAGCCGGTTTTGCAGTGACCCGTACTCGGCTCGGGCGGTCGCGACCGCGCTGATGGCGTTGTCGATGTTCGCCAAGGCGCTTGTCGCATTGCCCGACGTGGAGACGTTGACAGTGCTGAGCCCCAATGACGTCGTCGTGATATCGTTCAAATTCAACGATAAGGTGTTGCCCGTGCCGCTCCGGAAGCCGATCGCGATCGAGAAGCTGATAGTTGAACCGCTGGTCAACGCCTGGCCGTTGAATTCGGTCGTTTGAGCGATTCGGTCGATTTCCGACCGCAGGGCAATGAATTCTTGATCGATGTAAGACCGTTCCGTCGAACCAACGGTGCCGCTGGATGCCTGGGATGCCAACTCACGCATTCTTGCCAACAGAGAGCCGATAACCGAAGCGGCGCCGTCGGCGATTTGCGTCAAGCTGATCCCGTCCGAGGCGTTACGGGTCGCCTGGTTGATACTGCGAATCTGCGCCCGCAGAGACTCGGACAATCCAAGACCGGCGGCGTCGTCCGCCGCGCGGGTGATCCGGAGGCCGGACGAGAGCCGTTCGACGGAACGTTGCAGAGCGTTGGTGCTCACCGTAAGATTCCGCTGCGCCGCGATCGACGCGGGATTGTTGTTGACGATCAGAGCCATACCCTTCTCCTCCTTGCCGCTAAAACGTTTCTACTTGCCTCCGACGTCCGTGCAGAAGCTTGTTTGACCCTCAGCGCCATTCGCTGATCGCCCACGTTATCGGTCAAACTTCGCAGGACTTAAGCAGCGGCGAACGGAACCCGAACAGAACAAGGCAACGGGCAAGAATGAACATCAGAAGAGCCCACCGCCGGTCAGCGCAACGGGCTATGCCGCCAAGCGAGGCAGGATTTCGTATTCCAGGAGATCGGTCATCAGGACCAGGTCTCCACCGTCTCTGGCCGCCAACAGCTCCTGAACCCAGAAGCTGAGGGAGGTGCGTCGATCAGCCGGACATTGCCGATCCCTGCCCTCGGTAAATTCCAGATAATCGGCCAAACGCCCTAGCCACTCGTTCATGGCTGGATCACGAGGAGTTCCGGCCCGCCAGGCTTCCAACAAAGACAGTCCCTCCGCATGAAGCAGTTTCGCGTAGCGTCCGGCGGCGATCCAGGCTGCATGCTCGATGTCCGCCATTGACCGAGTGAGAGCGATAAGATGCTTGTAGCGGGAAGCCGGTTGCTTCATCAACGACACGTCGAGGTCTCGGTCCGTGATCTCCCGATGATCCAATTGTAGTTTCGTCACCAGGCGGGACCGGGCATGGGCGCGGTCGCTGATGTCGGCGAACACATCTTCCAACGTTGCCTGGCCATCCGCCATCCATTCTTCCTGATCAAGCTGTACACGCATGGTAATCCTCCTCCCGCCCTCTTTTTAGTAACCGGTCGAGACTGCCTCCTCTTACGGATTCACGTCGTTTTCAGCCTCCATGGACAACGGCGGAAACAAAGCGGCTCATCGGCAGATGATTCAATCCCACGTCGTCATTCACCCCCAACGCCTGCCTCACCTGAGTCAACCTGGCCCACCATTGCTCATACACCAGCGCTTGGTGGCGAGCCATCGCTTCCAATCCCTCCACGTCATCGCCTTGAGCAGTCCTGAGAAACGCAACCGTGAGAGGTCTGGTGGCTATCGAACCCATCCCCAGAGTGACGAGCCGTTCCTTCTCTTGTGCAAGCGAGCGCTGCAGCATCTGAAGTTTTTTCACATCAAGCGGCGGGCTCGTCGCCACGTGAACGATCTCGCGGGCCTGAGCACAGGCGCGCTCGACGGCCGGCGCCAGGCTCTCGATCACCGACCGATCCCCGTCGACGTCGGGCGTCGGAATCTCCGGCAAAGGGATTCGACTTTGAACCCCCGTGAAGGTTTCGTACCAATAACGCCGCCAAAAGGTGGCGTACCAGGCTTCATGAGCCGGCTCCTGTCCCGCACGACATCTGAACGTTCCCAAACTGTCTTCATCGACATCGGATTGATAGATGCGGAACCCGCGAATGTCGGAAGGAAACGGGCCTTGCCCCAGGACGTGAAGCAGCAGCGCCGCCACTTGATCGACCTGCAAACGGTCCTTGCATGCGTGGTGGGCACACACCTGATCAAATCCGCAGGGCGCGCAGTCCAACTCCGGTTGAAGCACCCAGTGTCCTGGTCCGTAGGGACCGGTCTCCCGAAAATCGACGTGCCCGACCGAGAGATCGACGACCGGAGTCCCCACGGCGACGGCCAGGTGCATGGGACCCGTATCGTTGGTCAACAACAGGCGGGAGGCAGCCAGCAACGCCGTGGCCTGAGAGATCGTGGTCTGTCCTGTCAGGTTCTTAATCGGATTAGTTCCTCCTACCGCCTGGTACTCTCGCACAACCTGGGCCACCGTTTCTTTTTCAGACTCGGCTCCGAGAAACACGACTCCACCACTCCATTGTTTGGACAGAAGCGCCAACGTGCGACCAAAATGGTTGGGCCTCCACGCCTTCATCACATCGCTAGCGCCGGCCTGGACCGCAATCCACTCCATCCGCTCACAACCATCGGCTGAAAGCACACGACGGGCCCATTCGTGATCCGCTTTCTCGACCGTCAGCTTCAGCGGCGTGAAGAGACCCGGTCCGCTTCCACCCAAAGCGTAAATATCGACCAAATTGAACCGATTGATCCGGCGGAAATGATGCATATCGGCGAAATAGGCCATCCATGGGTTGTCGATGACCGTGCCCCCATCCCAGGCGGTTCGCGCGCCGCGGATGTCGGGAGCTCCGATGGAACTGACCAGAAGCGCGCTGGCTCGATTGAACGTGAGATTGATGATGCGGTCATACCGGCGCTCGGCCAACGGCCGAATCCATTCCACAAACTCCCGATACAACGAGACAACATCTTTGGCGGCCGTTCGACTCTCCTCGATCAGCTCATGAAAGTCATGGGTGACGACCTCGCGCAAACCAGGCAGCAGAGCAGCCACAGGAGCAAACCTCCGGTCGATCACGAGATCGACGGCACAGCCAGGCCATTCTTGGGCCAGCCGACTCAGCAGAGTCCCCATCTGCACCAGATCTCCCATGCGAGTTATGTTCACAATCAGAACCTGCTTCATCGTCCTGGTTCTCTGCTTTTGGCTGCAACCGCCGACCGATCTCCTTCAGAAGACCTGACTCGCACTCTCGTCCCGTCCTCCGATTCCTCAGACAAGATCTCTCGTTTCCGAGCGATAACTATCCAGCAGGAGAATGAGCAATTCTTCACGAGCCAAGCGACGGCCCGCGCCTTTCGCCCGAATCCCGTCCGCCATATCCTTCAACTCAACCCGCTGGTCACGGCGGAACCGGCCCAGCAGCGTTGCCAGCTCGGGCGGCGTCTCGGCCCGATCAGCCAGCGCTCCCGCGTTTCGATCCCCACGCAGAATAGCTCCGATCCGATCCTGGTAGCGGAGGCCGATCACTGCCAATAACTCTTCCATCCGATGACGATAGGTATGGTGCGCAAGCACTCGGTGCCGAGCTGCTTCTGCCACCGCTCGCCTTGCCTCGTGGTCATGGAGCCATCGACGAATCAAGTGCGGCACCTCATCGGCGGAGCAAAATCGAATAATTTCTTGGTCAGTAAACAAGTCGGGCAACAACGATCGCTCGTCCGCAAGTTGAAACGCTCCGCAGGCAGCCAACTCGAACGTTCGCGGATTCACGAAATCCGCTTGAGGATCTAACGATGGTCCATCGTACGAATGGAGGTTCAGATTGATGGTGGTGGCGTTGAAGACCTGCCGGCACGTCTGGGTGTCGATGCGAGCGCCCCCTCGCTGCAACACCGATGTCAGAGCGGCCGCTCCTTCCCATTCGTTTCCCCAGAGTTTGAACGTCCATTCGGGTGACAGCCAGCACGGCAACAGCACCCGCCGATTCTGGTATCCTGCCCCAACAAACGAGACATCGGCGCCATATTCACGTTGTTCATCGTCGGTGAGCAGAGAAGGATAAAAGACTTGAGGATCAGCAGCCATCGGCAGGTAATGAACCTGGGGAGCGCCTGCCCGCCGAAACGCTTCAAAACATTCTCCGCGTTGGATGACAAACCAATGGTCGTAGTGTGAAGCCACCTGCCGCCAGTAAGTCAGGTGCCGATAGTTTTCCACGAACCACATCGCCGTGAGAAACTTCTTCTTTCGCAGATGGGCTAACACACCAGCGGTTAATGGTGCCTGGGCAATAGCAAGCACCAAGTCAGGCGGATCTTCGGCCAGGCGAGCCGCGGTATCCAAACTTAAGAGCTCTGCGAAGCGGTTTTGCATCGTCAGGCGATGGCGGATCTCTCGGTAGGAACCAAACCGCTCGTAGCTGGTGTGGTGGGCACTGTGGTCGATCCAGGTCACGCGATGTCCCAGCGATTCCAGCGCCGAGATCACATAGCGGGCGATCGGTAATGATCCGCCATAGAGGGGGCCAACCACTGCAATCCGCAGTTGCCCACTCTGCCGACTCGCCACCATCCGGCGCAAGGATGCCTCCACCTCACGATGGATGGCTTCATGCAGGCCGGCTGCCGGCGCATAGGTCATGAACCGCAAGGGCTTTCCGAAGTCGGCCAGGCGTCGCGCCATGTCCTCCGGCTCTCCCCAAATCCATTCGATAGCCTCCGGCCAGGAGCCAAGCGGACGAGCGTCGAGCGCATCTTTCAACTCCGACACATCAGGAACGATCACCGCCAACCTGCGGCCGTCTTGCTTCAGCGAGGCCAACGCCTCCACGTGATACAAAAGCCCGACACCGAGCCCCACCCCGACTTCGTCATCTTTCCACTCCTTGAATTGTGCGTTCGCCCAAGCACGGGCCTCTTTGCGAGGATCATAGGAACTGTGAATCCATCGATCCCCATGTTTCGCCGTGACCGTTCCCTCACGTGATGGAAGAAGCGAAAGAACTCCCCCCGGCGCCGCTCTGACAGCCTCAGCCAGTGCGGGAGCAGTTTTGCGAAGCCAGGGGAGATTGTCCGGCAAGTTGTTCACGCGCCCTCGCTTACCTCAAGACGAAGGGTGACAGTTCGGCCCAAAGCGCTTCCCGTTCCGGAGGGGGGCTCGATAGACTTCCGCTTTCGGTGTAATAAGCCCCCCATCGATCACAGTGGCTGGTCCAGACCGACCAGCCGGGCGCCACCGCTGCCGGTAATGCCCCCTTGCCCCGCAGCAAGAACAGAATCGTCTCTTCGATCGGCCACCGACTTGGTCGGATATCGGTCCGTCTCCTGGAGGATTTGTCTATTGGCTCCTCCGCTTGCCACACCACATGGCCAACTCCATAGGGGCCGGTCTCATGCACCCGGGCCAGCCCACAGTACCAGCCGATCACTGTGATGCCCACAGCAGCGGCCAGATGAAGCGGCCCTGTATCGGAGCCGATGACCAGGTGACAGCGACCCAGCACCGAAACCAGTTCGAGAAGCGACGTGCGCCCGGTTACATCCCAGACACGCCCCAACAACGATGACGGCAGAAGATCTTGAATCCTCCGTCCCCGTTCCCGTTCCTCGCCCAGTAACACGACACGACCGTGTGGAGCGGATTCCAGAAACCGGATGATCAATTCTTTCCAGATGTCGACCGGTACCAGCCGTTCAACCGCTCCGGCTCCGACAATCAGACCGATCCAAGGCTCCCCTCGTCGGCCGATCTGATCAAGACCGGATGGCAACGGGCACGAAGGCCTTCTGAGCATCGGAGGTTCGCCAGGAGGAAGCACACCACACAGTCCACAGAACGCATCGGCCAGATGTACCCGGCACCCACGCCCAGTACGGGCGACCTCTCTCACATAGGAAGCCCAAGGAGACAGCGTGCTCCCCAGCGGACCATCGAGCAACGGTCCCCTGATGTCGTCTGCTAGCACAGAGCCGGCCAACAATGCCCGGCGGTGATGATTGAGCACATAGGCCGTCCCATACCGATGACGTGCCAGCGCCTCAAGCTGTTTTGTGGCCCGTTCAACGTGCGTTGGAAGAAGGCCAGCCGATGCTTCCTTCGCCCATCGGTGCCAGACGGCTCCATCCCACTCCAGCACCTGGTCAATCCCTGGGATCAGCCGCCCAATCGGCGCCAGCGAAGATGGACACAGGAGGTCCAGTCCACCTTCGGGGTTGGCCATCCTCAGCGCGGTAATCGCCGGAATTGTCTGGATCAGATCGCCAAGCCTGGCAAGCTGGACAACCAGCGTCCTAGCCATGATCCTTATCTTTCCGTTGCTTCCACGGCCGCCATCGCCTCTTGTTTTGCGATCGCTTGCTCCAACTCGGCCAGCCCATCGAAGTGTGGATCAAGAGACTGGATCACCTCTCGTTCTTGTCTCGCCTCTTCAATCCGCTCGGCACGAAGCCACACACCCGCGAGCGCAAACCGCACGGCCAGATCGCCGGGATTGCGCTTGACATACGACGCTAAGTGCCGGCTCAATTCCTCCCATCGATTCTGCGCCGTGCCCGCCCGCAAGAGCCAATGGATCGCCTCTGGGTCATCAGGGTAATCCGCCAGCACCTCACAAAACCGTTCCCACGCTCCTTGGGCGTAGGATCGGCCCAGCGCGGCCATCCCCATCCCCATGAGACATTTGCGGCGATCAGCACCAGCCTTGAGGGCTCGTGCGAACAATGCCTCGGCTTCTCCATACTGTTCCCGCTGCATACAGAGCACACCACAGAGCAAGAGTCCTTCGGCATGTCCCGGTTCACAGGCAAGGAGTGTGGCAAGATGACGATCCGCCTGAGCCGGTTTGTTGCCTTCCAACGCGGCACGAGCAAGCAACACCCGACAGGCCGGCGACTCGACCAATTCGAGGGTTCGTTCCAGAAACGACAGATGAGGCATCGTCTCGCCTAAGTGTTTGGCAACTTCCGCCGCCCAAGACAAAACACCGTGATCAGCAGGCCAATCATTGACCAGCCTGATCTCGCGGCGAACTGCATCCCAATCTCGGTTGATCACCGCTTGTTGAGCGGCCGCGACGTGGGACCACTCGGCATGATCTTTGACTTCCGCCAGGGGAACTGGATGGTGAGCCCATCTACCGTTCCTCACGTCCTCGACCAGCTTATACCCATCCACGTAGTAGTGCAGATCGTGGTCCGCCAGACGCCAGTGATCCTTCCACCGTTCGCGAAAAACATCGAGATTGTGCTGCTCATTCGCATGGCGTCCTTCGGTTTGAGACTCAAGGTGATACAACACACTACGCGGCTGGTACACCACCCGAGCCCCACGATCCCGAACCTTCAGACAGAGATCCACATCCTCAAAACCATTGATGAACCCTTCGTCGAAACCGCCGACAGTCTCAAACAACTCACGGCGGATTAACAGACAGGCCCCTGTGACCGCTTGAAATTCCCGCCGTTTATTGACGATCGGCGAGTCGACCTGCACGTTTTTATAAATGTGATAGGGGACCCCCTCTCGCGAGAACACCACCCCGGCATGTTGGATGGTTCCATCGAAGTACAAGAGTTTGCTGCCGACGATGCCGACCTCGGGATGCTCTTCCACTTCCTGCACCAGTGGACCAAGCCAGTTGGGTTGTGGAACCGTGTCATTGTTAAGGAAGACCAAATACTTCCCGCGCACCGCTTTGGCGCCTTGATTGCATGCTTTGGCAAACCCCAGATTGTCATCATTGCGGATAATGCGCACATCGCCTTGAAGCGTTTGAAGGAACGTCGCCGTGCCATCCGTCGAGCCGTTGTCGACGAGGATGACCTCGTAGTCGACGCCCGTTGTCGCAGAAGCCAGCGCCGTGAGGCACTGTTTGGTCAACTCAAGTCTGTTGTGCACCGGAATAATGATGGAACAGACGAACCGATCGGATTGGAATGGTTTCGTGAACGCCACCAACCGCCGTTCTTGGGCGGCCAGCACACCGGGGAACCGCTCGGCCACATGTCTGTATTTTCGATAAATAAGATCGGTCGTCCGGTAAAAGACCTGCTGGTCTCGGCTCGTCATCGAACTGCCGTCCATTCTCCACGTGAATTCCGCCGTCACCTTGTTGACGTGAACGAACGGAAATTTCGTTGCCATACGAATCCACAGATCCCAATCCTCATGGGCAAAAAGCGACTCATCGAAGACGCCTACCTCGTCTAGGCAACTTCGTTCGTGCATGACACAGAGAACGGGGAAGTAATTACCAATCAATAGATGAGGCAGGCTGAAATCCTGCGAGTAGGGCACGTCACGACCGACTTCCACGTACCGCTCTCCTTCGCGTCGTTCGTGAATGCGCCACGCATCGCTGTACGCTACCTTATAGGGCCCCTTCTCCAACACAGATACAAGGGTTTCCAAGTGGTCCGGCAAGTACCGATCGTCATCGTCCAAATACGCAATATATTTTCCCCTCGCGAGCTTCAACCCGGTGTTGCGCGCGGCAGCAAGCCCGCGGTTGCGGTCGTGCCTGATGAGCATGATCCGGCCATCATTGAGTTCATCGATAACGGATTTCACATCGACGGCCCCGTCATTGACCACAATGATCTCAAAGTCCTGCAAGGTCTGCGACAAAATGCTTTTCAGCGCAGTTTTCAACTGTTCCGGACGATTGTGCGTCGGCACAATAGCGCTTACTTGGGGAGGACGGCTCCGAAGGGAAAACACGGCCGGCGCATCAGCTTGCCGCTGCGCCAGCCAGATCTGATAAAGGGGCAGAAGCTGACGCGTACGAAAATCGTCCGGCAGAGGGGCAGGGAGGTATCGGAGGTTCGGGAACTCAACATACAGACGTTCCAAGCCGAGCACTGCGAGTCCTTGCAAGCTCAGTAATTCTTCGACCTGGGATTCCGAGACCCAATCCTCGACCGGCTGGCAAGGCCGAGCGACTTGTTCCCATTGGGATCGGGCTTCTTTTCGCGGTGTCGTGAGAATCAGATATCCCCCTGGCACAACCAGTCGGCTTAGAGAAGCAAGGAACGATCCCTGTTCTTGATAGGGGATATGTTCAATAACCTCGGAGCAGAGAACCACGTCGTACTGTGCTTCGCCCTGCCGTGAACATAACGTCTCCGGCGTTCCCTCGTGAAACAGGATGGCAGGGAACAACCGACGGGCATGGGCGACAACTGATCCAACGGGCTCTACTCCTTCGGCGATCCCGTACCGTGACACCAAGTTTGTCAACCAGCCACGACCGCACCCGACATCCAAGAGGCGAATGGGGCCGTCGTGATGCCGCACCACGTGCTCCAGAAACGCGGCGATCTTGCACCAGCGGGCAGATTCTTCTGCGTTCGGACAAGGAGTAGACCATGATGGATCGTGCATAAACAGGTTGGTATAGTACTGCTCAATCATCGTACTCGGTCCCGCCTTTCCTCTCGATCGAAAAGGCGCTTCTTTTTGAGCGTCCGTTTGAATAGGCGCCGTCTCCTTCGTCGCGATTGGCCGTTCATGATGAGCGGCCTGATTGTGGGAAACGGTGACGACCGTTTTTCGATGAGATTGATCGATTTCCTGTGATCTCGCCGTATGTTGGATCCACTGAAGAATCCGGCCAATGCGATATTCGGCTGTATGGGATCGGATTATCTCGTCTCTCGCAGTGGCGGCGATCTGCCGAGCAACGGTCTCATCCTGCTGAAGCCGACGCACACAGCGCGCAAGAACGTCAGGATCATTGAAAGGAAACAGAAGGAGATGTTGTCCGTCTTGAAACAGCTGGGCCGTTTGTGGACGATCAGGGATCGCCCAGGAAATGACAGGTCGGCCCGCAGCCATCGCCTCGACCACCCGTCCCGGATAGGCTTGCAGAAGACTGGGAAGATTCACTATGGCCGTCCATCTCTTAAGCTGCGACAGCCAGTTGATGAAGATCGCTTCTCGCAAAGCTCGCCAACGAGCGATATGTTCGAGAAGTGCCTCGTACGTCGGACGCCACCCCTTCTTCAGTCGCTCCTGGATCATCCCATGCAATGCGTCAAATCTTTGCGGGAAATCCGTACCCGTTTCAGCCGACGGCGGGTACACCAAGACAGGGCGTAGGTCTGGATGGCTCAACCAAGTCACTCTGTCGCCGTATGGCTCTCCATAGAAAGCAGCTTCGCGGTAGAGCGGCGAATCGATCGTCGGAGTAATAAAACGACGAGGAACGGCGGAGGGCCAATAGAGAGCCGGTGGCCCACCCCAAGCATGGATCCACTCGGCATCACGTTCATCAACCGTTAAGAGATGGGTGAGATATGATCCTTGGCGTTTGACCACGTTGGCCCGTTCACGGAGATGTGGCCATCGCCTATAGTCTTCTTCTTTATAATGAAGTGACTCCATAACAAGTCCCACCCGAATGGGAGCCAAGCGGGAAATCCATTCGAGCCATTCGTCCGAATAATGAGGATGGACAAGCCATATCCAGACTTGCTCGAACGTGAGATCAGCGAGAAGTTCACGGGCATGAAAGAGCCACGACGCCGGTGACGTATCGGGAATCTCTGGCAGAACCGGAAGAGTAACACAGTCATAGCCATGAGCCCGGAGTCCATCTTCCACGGCAAAATGAGAAAGGTAGGACCACGCCTTGGCTCTCGCCCACGTGCCGAACTCCAATTGAACAAGAAGGATTCGTGGTTGGCGCATTATGTCCTCGTCACTAGAGCTATCTTCTGCTAGCCTTACCCACACACCAAGAACAGGTTCCCCTGATGAGCGTTCAAGGAATGTGCCAAACCGAGCGTGCCAGACTGATGGCGATATTTCAGGCAATAGAGGAAGCTGTGGGGCGACCAATCGAACGGAGAAGAGGGAAAATCTGCCGGAGGAGGACTAACGAAAGACCATTTTTTTCCCAGCTTCGAGATGACCGTACCGCTACAACCTCTCTCACAATTGATCGAGGGTTGCTTGAGGGTCGGATAATGCAGCACACTGAGGTTCACACCACCTTCCCTACGGTCGGCAGTGGCGATCTGCATCCTGTTTCAGAGGGTGGCCGTAGCGATCCTCTCACCCAACAATCCTTACGCCACTCCCGCATTTCATGAAGCCCTGCTCTCTTTGCCTCCCTCCGCGGCTTCATCCCTACCATCGAGGCAGCGCTCGCGCCTGTCGGTCGTACCAGCCTTGCCCACTGCATAAGCCCCGACGGGCGAGGACGTCCCGCTGAACTGCCCGTTGGCATCCCTGTTGAGACCGTCACAGCCTCTACGACCATTCCATTCATTCGCTCGGCACGGATTTACGATCGAAGCGACTGTCCGGCCTTCTATTCTTCAGGAAAGTGCTCCTGAATCCGCTTCCATTGATCATGTAAACCTCCCCAAATCAGTGCCACCCAAAACTAGAGGTTTCCGGATGGTGAAGCACTCTGTACTCGACGGGTGTCAGGTTGCCGAGCGCGTCGTGCGGTAGCTCTTCGTTGTAATCGTTTTTCCATGCCTCGGTCCGCTCGCGGACCTCATCCAATGTCCTGAAGACGTACATATCCAGCACGCCCTGCCGGTAACTGCGGTTGAATCGTTCGATGAATCCGTTCTGCATCGGTTTG
>JANDJJ010000073.1 GCA_024330945.1 Nitrospira sp.
GCGGGCTGATTTCGCTGTTTTCATCATGGGGGCGGACCCTACCACGGGGGCGGGGAACTGGTCAAGAAAGGGGAAAAGGGAAGAAAGAATGTACTCCACATGCTCGCTGAGACTCGTCTGGTTGTTGATGTGTGGAATTCCGAGCAGGACTCTTTTTCGAGCCTGATTCCACATGGCATAACCTTTGCTGCGCCGGTTGGGTAAAAGCCGGTTGAGTGGGAGATCAGAGATGCGAATCATCTGCGCGTGGTGTTTTCAAGAAGGGAAAGTCGCGCTGCTCGGCGAAAAGATGCCGCTCGACGACCTGCGTGAGACCCACGGCATCTGCAGAGCCCATCGGCTTGCCATGCAGGCTGAATGGAAGCAAAGTCTGCTCACCTTGGCTGACGAAGGGATCAGGCAACCCCACCGACTATCCGGCCAGCGGTTACCGTAAAAAGTTTCCACGCTCATACCTCCTGCACGGACTCCTGGCTTGCCTGGATGTCTTGCTATCCGTTTGCTAGAATGCCCTGACTGATCGACCCATCTCGCCCACCTGTTTTGGCAGAGGAGGCAGAGGAATGGAGGGCGGGGTTGCGGCGCGTTGAGCCGTCTGGCGTGCGTGGGGCAGGCCAAGATGGCGGAGGGAATAAAGGAGAATGAGGGTGTCTCCAGAACGGTCGGTTTCTCCTCTCCTCAGTCTCCTCCTCATCCTGAGCGCACTGCTGAGCCAAGTACTGGTCGGGGAGTCGGTCCGCGCTCAAATTGGTTTAGGCCAAGTCGGCTCGCTCAAACGTTCTCCCGCCGACCTTGTCAAACGGTATGTTCGCTTGGATCAGAAAGGCGCGCGACTGGACGTCATGGGATTCGACGTGATGGCGCCCTACGTGAACTGGAAGGAGGAAGAAGCCTGGAGCCTGGTCGTGGTGATCGACAGCGCCGATGTGCCGGAAGACTACCGCAAGTGGGACATTCGTGACAATTTGGATGTCATGATTCCCGTTATCTTCCACGTGCGGGGAGAGGTTGATCTTAAGACAGCGACGTTCACGCCCGGTGACCGGATAGAGGAGGTTCGCTTTCACGTGAAGGCGGTAGGCAACAGTTGGCGCATTGTCGAGCCGAAGATACCTCCTCACGTCGGGTTGACGAGAATGCTGAATTTTGTCCGGCAGGCCGGGCTCGAAACAACGGACGACGCCCAGCGCCGTCTGTTGGCGTCGCTCGAAAGCTCGTTGCGGGAGGGCCGGTAAATGGGACGGGTCCCGGTCGATCTGCTGATCTTCGATCTCGACGGCACGCTCATCGAATCCAAATGGGACATCGCCGACTCCGTGAACTATACGCTCGCGCAATTGGGGTTGCCGCAACGGCCGTTGGAAGAAATTTTCGGATATGTCGGCGACGGCGTGAAGAAGCTGCTTCGGTCGGCGGTCGGTGATGGTAATCGGGAACGATTCGAGGAGGCATTACAGATTTTCCGCACCTATTATCTAGAACATTGTTTGGATCAAACGACGTTTTACCCCGGCGTCGAACCGATGCTCCGCCATTTTGCCCACAAGCAGAAGGCCATCGCGACGAATAAACCGATCGACTACACACGAGTGATTGTTAATGGGTTAGGGCCGGGGCATTTCACCTACATGGTCGGCGGGGACGATGGCTTTGGGCTTAAGCCCGACCCCAGCATGATGCTGCACATCATGGAGAAATTCAACGCCTCAAAAGACCGGACGGTGTTGGTCGGAGATAGCACCAACGACATCAACGGCGGGCACAATGCCGGCATTCGTGTGTGTGCTGTGGGGTACGGAATGGGCAATCGGGAGAAAATGCTCGCCTGTCAACCCGATTGGTTCGTCGAGCGGCCTGAAGAACTAATGGAGATTTTCGAATGAACACCACATTGAACCGGAGATCGATCAATCGTCGCGTCCGTGGTCGAGCCGTCGTCCTGGCGACCGGCGTGGGACTGCTCTTGAGTCTGAGCCAAACCATCGCGTCCGCGACATCGCCGAATCTGGCCGAGCGGGTGATCGAACATCGGTTGGCCAATGGCCTCACAGTGCTCATGGTCGAGCGCCATCAGACGCCGATCGTGTCGATCAATATCACCTTCGCCGTCGGCGGCCTTCACGAACAAGTCGGCCAGACGGGAATCGCCCATTTTTATGAGCACATGGCGTTCAAGGGGACACGCACGATCGGGACGAAAGACTATGCCAAGGAGAAGCCGATTCTCGATGAGATCGCCCGTGTTGGCACCGAACTGGAGGGGCGCCAGCGCGAGATGGCCAGGAAGGTCGGCGGCGGGACGGCGGAAGAGCAGGCAGCCATTGAGCAACTCAAGAAACGGTTTGATGAATTGGAAGCGCAAGCCGCGCAATACGTGGTGGGCAATGAGCTGGCCTTGCTCTATCAGCGCCACGGAGGTGTGGGATTCAATGCATCTACCGGGAAGGATCTGACCCGCTATACGATCAGTCTCCCGTCCAATCGGCTGCCGCTCTGGGCCGCCATTGAATCCGATCGCATGGCCAATCCCGTTTTCCGCGAGTTTTATAAAGAGCGGGGCGTCGTGATGGAAGAACGGCGGCTGCGGAACGAAGACAGTCCGACGGGCCTCTTGTTCGAAACATTCACCTCAGCCGCTTTTCGCGCCCATGGGTACGGCGTGCCGACCATCGGCTGGGGATCGGACATTCTGTCGCTGACACCGGCCGAGACGGAAGCCTTCTTCAAAACCCATTACGGCCCGAATCGGGCGACCGTCGCATTGGTGGGAGACATTCAGCCGAAAGAAGTGATTGAGCTGATTGAAAAGACTTTCGGAAAGATCCCAGCCGCTCCACCAGTAACAGCCAAGATGCCAGTGGAACCGGAACAGCGAGGAGAGCGTCGCGTGGAAGTGGAATTCGATGCGGAGCCATCGATCGTCATCGGGTTTCACAAGCCCGGTCTGGGCCACCCCGATGAGCCGGTGTTCGACGTCATCGATGCCGTTCTCTCGGACGGGTTGACGTCCCGCCTGCACCGGAAACTGGTGCAGGAACGCCGACTGGCTGCTTCAGTCTACACGGATGCCAATCATCCCGGCCTGCGGGCTCCTAATCTGTTCATCATTACGGCGACACCGCTAGCGCCCCATACGACGGCAGAGGTAGAGGCGGCTATTTACGAAGAATTGGATCGATTGAAGCGCGAGCCGGTTTCGTCCAAGGAGCTTGAGCGGGTGATCAATAGTTTGGATGCCGACCTGGTGCGGACCCTTCGGTCCAACAGCGGGTTGGCGTCTCAACTGGCGATGTATCAAGCCATAGCCGGTAATTGGCGTTACATTTTGACATCACGTGATCGCGTGGCGGCGGTGACTGCTGCGGATATCCAACGGGTGGCCAACCAGTATTTCACCAAGTCAAACCGGACGGTCGGGGTGCTGGTCAAGAAAAACAGCGCGAAAATCGCGGCGGCTCAAGACGCGGAGGCGGCGCCATGACGAGAGCCATGAGAAGGAGGAACATCGCGATGGAGCCTCGTCCCGTTTTCTTGCTGGCGGCGGCCGCGGCGTCGATTGCCGTCATGACCGGTTGTGCGGACTTTGGGAAGTCGATCGGTGTGGAGACCGCCGATCCACGGACCATGAAATTTTCGCCCGTCGAGTTTTCACCTCCGGAGCCGGAACGGCTCGTGCTCGATAACGGCATGGTGGTCTATTTGTTGGAGGATCATGAATTGCCGTTGATTACGGTGACGGCGACCATGCGAACAGGTGGTTGGCTCGACCAAGAAGATAAAATCGGTCTCGCCGCGTTGACCGGCACGGTGATGCGGACCGGCGGCGGAGGCCGGTTCTCCGCGGAGGAAGTTGATGAAGAATTGGAGCAGCTTGCGGCCAACATCGGCATCGGCATCGGCCGGGAATCCGGGTCCGCCTCTCTCGATGTGCTGAGCAAGGATCTCAAGCGGGGGTTGGAGATCTTCGCCGCTCTCCTTCGGGAGCCAGCGTTCGATCCGGCTCGCGTCGAGCTGGCCAAGCTACAGGCCATCGAGGGAATTCGACGTCGGCGGGATCAGCCCGGTTCCATCGTCGGTCGAGAGTTTCTCAAATCGCTGTACGGTTCCGGCCATCCAAGCGCCCGCGAGAGCACAGTCGAATCGATCCGCCGCATCGGCAGGGACGACCTGGTCTCGTTCCACCGGGCGACCGTCCATCCGAACGGCATGATTCTCGGCGTCACGGGCGACTTTCATAAAGAAGAGATGTTGGACGCGCTTCGTGCGGTGTTCGGCGACTGGCGGCCGGGAACGGTGCCGGAACTGAAGATTCCCGATGTGGCCGAACAGGAAGCGGTCAAACCCGCGGTGCTGTTCATCGACAAGGAGACGACGCAGACCCATCTGCGGGTGGGACACCTGTCGATTAAAGAACACGATCCCGATTATGCCGCCTTGGCGATCGCCAACGACATTTTGGGAGGGAGCTCGTTCCGCAGCCGCCTGTTCAACGACGTGCGGACCAAACGCGGCTTGGCCTATTCCGTCGGTAGCCGTTTGATGGCCGGCTCGCACGATCAGGGCGTCTGGCTCATGAGGGCCGAGACCAAATCCGAGTCCACGCAGGCAGTCGTCAAGCGGTTCGTGGCCAACATCGAGCGTATCCGCTCCGAGTTTGTGAGCGACGAAGAGCTGGCCGAGGCGAAAGACGCCTACGTCAATTCGTTCGTGTTTTCGTTTTCCAGCCCCTCGGCGATCGTGAGTCGATTGATCGAGCTGGAGTACGACGGCTTGCCAAAAGATTTTCTCCAGCAATTGCGCGACAAGGTCGTGAAGCTGACGAAGGAGGAGATCCTGGCGGCGGCTCAAAAACACCTACATCCCGATCGTCTGAAGATCGTCGCGGTGGGGCCCGGCAAGACCTTGCCGGCGGCCCTGTCGACGTTCGGCGCCGTCAAGGAGATCAAACTCTCGCCGGAAGGATAGGGCCAAAACGAGCGCGAGGACATCGGCGCGCCTGTCTCGATCGAGACCTGATCACGTGTGCATGCCCCTCGAAGACGACTTCTGCGACATTCTGAAAAAATCACGCGTGGGTCGAGGCCTCTCGCTCGACGATGTCGCGCGGATGACCGGACTCTCAAGAAACGATCTTGCCGCCTGGGAGCGGGGAGAGACGGTGAGGAGAAGAGAAGAGGTCCACCGCCTGGCAGAGGCTCTGCAACTGAGGGCCGAACCCCTGGCCCGGATCGCCATTGATCATTGGGAACCGATCCCTCAGCGATTGCCGGATGGAGTGGAAGCCGTGCGGGGATCGGTCGGCGGCTACGGCGTCTGGGGGTACGTGGTGTTCGACGACGGCGAGGCCGTGGTGATCGATACGGCGTACAATGCGCCGGCGATCATTGATGGGTTGAGGTCGCGACGGCTCAAGCTGGTGGGGATTTGCCTGACGCACGGACATGCCGACCATGCCGAAGGCATCGACCGGCTGTTGCACCATCGAGAAGTTCCGGTTTATCTGGGGCGAGAAGATCGTGATCTTCTTGGTTGGAGACCACGTTCCGATCTTCTGGTTGCGCCGACGGATGGTCACGTGATTCGAGTCGGCCGTCGGACGATTTCGTGCCTGTTGACGCCGGGCCACACGCCGGGCGGGATCTGTTATCGGCTGGATGACCGGGACGATCCGGTCTGTTTCGTCGGTGATACGTTGTTTGCGGGGTCGATCGGACGGTCGAATCCCAGCACGCTGTATGCCGCTCATCTCAAGTCGGTGCGGGAGCGAGTGCTGACGCTGGCGCCGAACTGTCGTCTCTTGCCCGGTCATGGTCCCGCGACGACCGTGGCCGAGGAACGGGCGCATAATCCGTTTGCGACCGTTGAGTAGGCCGGACTTCCATGAAGAATGAGCCCCAAGACGATGAGTATCGACGCGACGCCGCGGCGGTCGATCCGGATCGAGCCCAGGACACGGTTGATCAAGACGATGTCAGGGAGGCCGAGACAGAGGGTGACGAACCGTCCTTCTTCTCGCAGTGGACGTTGCCGACGGCGCTGTTTCTCCTGACGTGTTTTACGACTCTGTGGGCCGGCGCCTACCAGGTTTATCGGGGACCTGCTCGCGGTCCCGTTGATTTTCTGTTGGCGAATCCCGAAAGTCTGTGGCAGGGGCTTCCCTTTGCGGGGGCGCTTCTCTTCATCCTCGTGACACACGAGCTGGGGCACTATCTTTTGTCGAGGATCCATCGCGTGCCGGCATCGCTCCCGCTGTTTTTACCGGGTCCTCCGCATTTCATCGGGACCTTTGGGGCGGTGATCCGCATTCGTGGTCCGATCGTGAATCGCCTGGCTCTGTTCGACATTGGAGTGGCGGGGCCGTTGGCCGGCTTCATTGTTGCCGTGGTCGCCCTGATTGTGGGATTGCACTTGTCCACCGTGGTGGAAGGCAAGGCGGGATTTGGACTGAAATTGGGCGAGCCGCTCTTGCTGAAATTTCTCGCGTGGCTGGTGATCGGGCCGATCCCCGCCGATTCGGATGTCGTGCTGCATCCGATCGGGTTTGCCGCCTGGTTTGGGCTGTTTGTCACCTCGCTCAATTTGCTTCCTATCGGTCAGCTTGACGGCGGCCACGTTGCGTACGCTCTGTGGGGAAGACGCCAGCGGACCATGGCCTTGTTGTTTCTCCCGGTTCTCTTTGGACTGGGGGTGTTCGGCTGGCCCGGGTGGTTTCTCTGGGCCTTCATGGCCGGCTTGTGGGGGATCGGCCATCCGCCAGTCAAAGATCCCGACACGCCTCTGGGGCGAAAGCGAACAATTGTGGGTTACGTGGCACTCACGGTATTCATCCTGACGTTCGCGCCTGTTCCCTTTTCCTTTCACTGAGCCTGTGCTGCTACGTGCTTCTAATTGGATGGCGGTGTGTTCCCCATTTGCTTCTTTGCTTGCCCGATGCGGGGATCGATCCTAAAGTGGGGGCATGCTGCCCGAGAAAGTACCGGCGACCTGTCCTCAGTGCCGGGCCGAGCGGACCCTCGGTGCGGAAGCATGTATCCGCTGCGGGGTCATCTTCGCGAAGTACCGGCCCCTGCCTGTGAAGCCCCCAAAGGCGTCTCTGTCTCGATCGCGACCCACGCCCCGTTGGATTCAAACGGCCCGGGAGTGGCTAATTGAATCGGATCAAGCCGACGATGCGCTGACCTTCTATGGACGGGCCATTCTGTTCGTGGTCCTGCTTTGGTGGGGATGGACCTTGATGACGGCGCCGCTTGAAACGAATGAGATCGGCGAGTCGTTTCTGCATGTGGTCAATCTGGTCTTTCACGAAGCCGGTCACGTCCTCTTTGCTCCGTTCGGCCGCTTCATGATGATTTTGGGCGGGAGTCTGGGCCAGGTGCTGATGCCGATGATCTGCCTGATCGTCTTGCTGGTGAACACACGCGATCCGTTCGGCGCTTCGGCGGCGCTTTGGTGGACAGGGGAAAGTGTGATGGATGTGGCGCCGTACATCAACGACGCGCGGGCCATGGATCTGATGCTGTTGGGCGGCGTCACCGGCAAAGAAACGGATGGCCACGACTGGAACAACATTCTGACCATGCTGGACCTTTTAGAATGGGACCATCGGTTGGCGCAGCTCACTCACATGATCGGGGTCCTTCTCATGCTCGGCTCTTTCTGTTGGGGCGGCCTCCTATTGCTAGGCCATTACCGGCGGCTTTCTTACCATCCCGTATCATGATGATGTCGTGACACTCATGTGCCGTCGCTCATGACGCTTGAGGGGCGGTGGGGGATCCCGTTACGATGGCTTTCCCTCACGATGGTTCTCTTGTGATGGTGTTGTCGGGGGAAGACAATTTGGACCGCTTCTATGTTCTGGGGGCTGTCTTGTTCTGGACATTGTTCTGCTCTGATCCTGCTCATGGTCCTCTGGGCTTCCACCCTTCATGCCTGGGATGGTGAGCATTCCTCGGAAGCGCCACGGGCGGCACAGCCCAAGCTGATGGCTCTCTCTCAGCGACTCTCCCAAGACTGGCGCTACGGAGCCTACTTGGATGTCGGGGGCATCGTGAACTTCAACTTTCCCGACAATGATCGCTGGCGCAACCGCTCTACGACCTCTCGGCATAATCAGCCCGCTCCCAATATGGTGGCGGCCTACATGCGCAAAGAGGCGGTCGCCTCGTCACGATGGGGCATGGAGGTGGGGGTGCAGGGTGGCTATGACACGGTGGACTTTGCCTTTCTTCCCGGAGAAAAAAAGGTGGATGGGGCGGACATGTTGCGGCACGTGCATCGGGCCAATGTGTCCTATCTCGCGCCGATAGGCAACGGCTTGTTGGTTACGGTCGGATTGTTCGAGAGCCTGATGGGGTATGAGTCGCTCTCTGCGAAGGACAACGCGAACTATACCCGCTCATGGACCGCCGATTATTCCCCCTATCTGATGTTCGGGTTCAACGTTCTTTATCCGGTGAACGACCGATTGACCATCTCACCGTTTGTGATCAATCGATACGCTCATCTCTCCTACACGGTTGCGCAGCCGTCGTATGGGGTGAAATGGTCCTTCCGCTTCCTGCCGCACCTGACCGTCCAACAGACTCTCTACTGGGGGCCGGATCAAACGGATGCCTCGCTGGAGTTTTGGAGACTCTACGCCAATCACATCGTAGAGTGGAAAAGCGAGGCGTTGACGATTGCCGCGTCCTACGATGTCGGAACGGAAAACGTCGCCCATCGTCCCGATAGTCCTCGCGCCTTTGTCATGAGCGGCACTCTCACGGTACGGCGGCAGGTTACCGACTCATGGGCCGTGGCGGTACGTCCCGAGTTTTACTGGGATCGCAACGGACGGTGGACCGGCTCCGAGCAATTCGTGAAAGCCGTCACATCCACGGTGGAATACCGAATGCCCTCTCAATGGGGCACGGCCACGGTCAGGCTCGAACATCGCTATGACGAGTCAACCGGTGCGGGAGGAGGGTTTTTTAGAAATGGAGAAGTTGCTCCCGGTGTGCCCCGACTTGCCGCGGGGCAGCACCTCCTTCTATTCGGCTTGCTGCTGACGTTTGATTCACCGTAAGGGATCATGGGCTGGGGGCGTCCACACCCATCTTCACCTTTTTGAATCGAAGGTGGGTGAACCGGTTGCATGCGCGAATCGGTTTGTGCGGAGCTGTCTTACTCAACGACCGGCAGAATGCGATCGGCGATGGCCTGCACGATGCCTTCCGGATCGGTCGCTATCGTGAGACCGCTCACACTCAGATGGTAGCCGTGATGCCCCGGCGCTTGGATGGTGGCACCGATCTCGACTTGGTCGCCCTCTTCAACGTCCGGATCTCTGACGACCGGCATTCCGCAGAATCCCAACACGGCGACGGGGATGCCGGCGGTCTCATCTTCAAGCCGGAACAGGTACGCGCCGTAACAGATCGTCTCGTCCGGTCGTTTGTACGGATCAAGAGGGACGACATCCCGAACGGTGCCGCGCATGGTCACGTGGCGCAAATGATAGGCGTGCGGTTCTTCGAGAATCTGCCGGATGCTCGCGAGTTCGTCGGCCCACAGGGGACAGAGCGGACCGGCCCCGCAGGAGACCAGCAGGAATAGGAAAAGCCGGTGAGAAATGGGAGACATGGGGGATCCGCCTCAACCCACGCGCCGCCATTCTAGCATTCTTCTCGTGAAAGGTCGTGTTCACACTTTTTCCGCGCGCGGGGTCCGGCTATAATCCGCCTCTCCGTGTGGGTCTTCAATGGGAGGACTTATTGCGATGGTCGATGAACGAAAGATCAGGTCATTCGTCGATACGATTCGCCCCCGCTACGAGGATTTGTTGGCGCAGATGGTGCAGGTTCCATCGATCAGCATGGACCCCTCCCGCGCCGGCGACATGCGGCGGATGGCGGAGCTTGCTGCGAATTGTTTGACCGAGTTGGGAGCGGAGGCGACCATCGTCGAGACGGAAGGGTATCCCCTTGTGTCCGGAGGATGGACTGCTGGATCGCGGTATCCCACTGTGACCATCTACAATCATCTGGATGTGCAACCGGCACAGGAGCCTGAGTGGAAGAGGGAACCGTTTACGTTCAAGAAAGAAGGCGGCATCTACCACGGCCGGGGCGCTACGGATGACAAGGGACCGGCGCTGTCCGCCTTGTTCGGCGCATTGTTCGCCGTCCAACAGGGGATGCCGATCAATGTTCGATTTCTTTGGGAACTGGAGGAAGAGATCGGAAGCCCGCACTTTGCCGCAGGTCTGAAGAACCGAGCGGCCGTTCCCCGTCCGGACTCGGTGGTGGTGTCCGATACGATTTGGATTGCAAAGGGCCGGCCGGCCGTCCCCTATGGATTGCGGGGGTTGCTGGGGGCGCGGTTGACCCTCCGCACCGGGAGCAAGGATGCCCATTCGGGACTCACAGGGGGAGCGGCGCGCAATCCCTTGGCCGAGTTGATGGAGGTAGTGCACGGCTGTGTAGATGCCAAAACCGGACGGGTCAAGATTCCCGGCTTTTACGACGATGTGGTTGAACCGACCAAAGAGGAACTCAAAAGTTTTCTCAGGTCGGGATTTCAGGTCAATCGGTTCAAGACGGCCTATGGATTCCGATCGCTTCGTACAGACGATCCTCTTGAAGTCATGCGCCGGATCTGGGCCATGCCGACGTTCGAGGTCCATGGTCTGAACGGTGGATACCAGGGGGCCGGGATCAAGACCGTGGTTCCAAATCACGGTGAGTTGAAGATCAGTATGCGCCTGGTTCCGAACCAAGTTCCGGAAACCATGTTTGCCCTTTTGAGAAAGCACGTGGCTCGGCTCAATCCGGATGTGAAGGTCGAGCGGGAAGGGGTCTTGCGGCCGTTCTATGGATTGTTCCAGGGATCCTATGTGGAGGCGATCAAGCGAGCCATGAAGAAGGGGTTTGGCAAGAAGCCGGCTTTTGTTCGGGAAGGGGGGTCGATTGGGGCAGTGGTCACCATGCAACAGGCATGGCGCGTACCGATCCTCTTCATGGGGTTAAGCTTGCCGGAGCATGGATACCATGCGCCGAATGAGTATTTCGATTGGGGCCAAGCATCGGGGGGCATGCAAGCCTTTGCTCATTATTTCTCAGATTTGGCGAGAATGGGAAAAGGCGTATGGGAAGAAAGTCGAAGGAAAATGAGCAGTTAAAACACCAAAAAGAAAGGGGCCCCATTTTTGATCGGATTGTTCCAACTTGAAGGCACAAACAGACAATTTTTGTCATCCGTGGCGGTTGACACCAGGTGAAAAGTCGCAACAGTTTGATAAGTAAATTGTTTATACACATTCATCCTTTAGCCAAAAGGCACGGATGTTGCTCGGAGTTCTGACGGAGAGAACTGGATACCAGTCAGGGCGGTGCTGTTTCGTAGGGATGCCAGAAATTTATTACGACGAGTCAGCGAAGATGACCTATGAGCAGTGAATCCAAAGAAGTGCTGGTTGTTATGGTGACAGCGCCGAATCAAGAAGAAGCAGATCGGCTGGTTGAGCAGGTCGTCAAAAGTCGCCTTGCCGCCTGTGCCACGACAGTGGCCGGT
>JANDJJ010000074.1 GCA_024330945.1 Nitrospira sp.
TTGCGGACCGGCAAGGTCGTGCGAGGCTGGATGGGGGTGGCGATTCAGGAGATTACGCCGGCGTTGGCCAAATCGTTCAAGTTGCCGGAAAATCGGAAGGGTGTCCTCATCAGCGACGTCAACGAAGGCGGGCCTTCCTTTGCCGCCGGGATCAGGCGGGGCGACGTGGTAGTGGCGTTTAACGGCAAAGAAGTTCAAAACGTCAGCCAGCTTCGGAACATCGTGGCCCGCACGATGGTGGGAAAGGAAGCGGAAGTCAAGATCCTGCGCGACGGAAGAGAACAGACGATCACCGTCAAAGTGGCCGAGCGGCCGTCTGACGAAGTGTTGGCGAGGAGAGAGCCCGTGCCGTCGAAGGAACCGGGATCTACGATCAAGCCTCCGGACAACGTCCTGGCGTCTCTTCGCGTCCAGGCGTTGGACAATGCGTTGATGAGTCAATTGAACATTCCCGCCAATGTGACCGGCGTCGTGATCGCCTCGGTGGAGCCGGGCGGGCAGGCGGAAGCGGCCGGATTGCAGCGCGGCGACGTAATTCAGGAAATAAATCATGAGGCCGTCAACACGCTGGATGATTATCAAAAAGCAGCCGCCAAGATCGGTAAAGACGAACTGGCCGTTCTGTTGATCAATCGGCGAGGCAACAGTCTTTTTGTGGCGGTCAATCCGAAATAGCTGAAATAGAGAAGGGGACGTGGGGGGCCGTAACGGCTCGACTTAGCGACTCGGGGCTTGGCGGGGCGTGGATGGTTCTCGCGCGGCCGGCGCGAGGAAAAATGAGGCGCCGGGTCGAGAGGCCCTGTCTTGACGAGGGGACGTGCTGAAACAATTCAACCAGTGGCTGCAAGAGACGATCTTCAAACCGCTGGAAGACAAGAAAATGCCGGTGATGGAGCACCTGGTGGAATTCCAGGTGCGGCTGACCCGCGCCACGATCGTGACGGCGATCGTGTTTGTGGGGACGTTTTTCTTTGCGGATACCCTCGTCAAATGGCTTCGCGTTCCATTGCAGAACATGTTCGTGCCCAGCACATTGTCGTGGGAACCGACCGACCTGCCGACCGTTCCGTTCGTCTTTCTTGCGCCGGCCGAGGCCTTGTGGCAGAACGTCAAGGTGGCGGGGCTGTTTGCCATCGTGCTGGCCGTTCCCTATATTCTCTATGAAATCTGGCGATTTGTGGTGCCAGGGCTTCACGCCCAGGAGCGTCGTTTCGTCGGACCGTTTGTGTGCATCGGCACCGTCGCGTTTTACGCCGGAGCTGCGTTCTCGTTTTTTTTCGTGCTCCCGTTCGCGCTGAATTTTTTAATATCCTATGGCGTCAACGCCGGGTTTACGCCGCAGATTTCCATCGCCCAGTACGTCGGCTTCGCCCTGTGGTTTCTGCTGGTATTCGGCCTGATCTTCGAAGTGCCTCTGGCCCTTACGATCATGGCGAAGCTCGGCTGGGTCGACGCCCCGTTCTTGATTCGCTACTGGAAATGGGCGTTGTTGGGGTCGTTCATCATCGCGGCGATTCTCACCCCGACTCCCGATCCGTTCAATCAAACTTTGATGGCCGGCCCCATGTTTTTGCTCTACTGGGTCGGTATTCTGGGGGCCAAGTTTTTCGGCAAGCAGCCGGAAGCCGAGGCTGCGGGAACCGGCATGGCGTCGGCCGCCGCCAGAGCCGGGGGGCACGGAGTGGTGGCCATGCCGAAATCTTCGGAGAGCGAGTACGTGGGGGTGCCTTCATCCGGAAGCCGACGATAACCGACTGCGGAAAAAGTAAATTGGAAGGGATAACGACATGGGGCGCGAACTGACCGTTGTCAATCATGACGGCGACGCCTGCACCTATCTGTGGGCTTGCGCGATCTGCGACGAGAACGAACGGTGTCAAAAAGACAAAGAAGGGCACAGTCGGTGGCTTGTCGGCAAGCGGATGCAGCGGGTCGAGCACAAGGTGCTCATCATGAGCAATAAGGGGGGCGTGGGCAAGAGCACCTGCACGACGAACATCGCGGTGAGTCTTGCGCTCAAGGGGTGGCACGTCGGGATCTGCGACATGGACATCCATGGTCCCAACATTCCTAAGATGGTGGGCGCCGAAGGCCAAAGACTGAAAATCAGCACCGGCGGCGGCATCATCCCGTTCCAGGCCTACAATCTGAAAGTCGCGTCGATGTCGTTTCTGCTCCAGAGCTCCGACGACCCCATCATCTGGCGCGATGCGTACAAGTACGAGTTCATCAACCAACTGCTGGGCGGCGTCGAATGGCAGGATCTGAATTTTTTGCTTATTGATCTTCCGCCGGGGACCGGGAACGAATCGGTGACGACGGTCGATCTTCTTGGACGGGTCAGCGGCGCCGTGATCGTGACCACGCCGCAGGAAGTGGCCTTGCTCGATTCTCGAAAATCGGTCACTTTCTGCAAAGACAGCGACGTACCGATCATCGGCATCGTCGAAAACATGAGCGGATTGGAATGCCCGCATTGTCGGGGACACATCGACGTGTTTCGGCGGGGAGGCGGCGAAGCCTCCGCGCGGGAGATGGGGGTGCCGTTTCTCGGGCGTATTCCGCTGGATCCCGAGGTGGTCACCCAATCGGACGCGGGGGAGCCGTTTGCACTTTTCAATTCCGATACGCCCACCGCGGAGGCCTATCATCGCATCGCCGATCAGGTCGAAACGTTCTGTAGGAGAAACGAGTCGTTGTTGAAAGGGACGGCGTCTCGAAAAATCTAAGGGTGGTCGTTCGATGGCTCATCGACAAGACGGCAGGGACCGATTGACTCCTCTTGATGAAGCCCGGCGCGTGGTGCTCGACGCCGTAACCGCTCTCGGCGTGGAGAAGGTTTCCATTCTCGACGCGCTTGGGCGAACGCTCGGCGAAGACGTCGTCGCCGAACGGGACAATCCGCCGTGGAACAACAGCGCCATGGACGGATTTGCGGTGCGCTGGGAAGATATCAGGCAGGAGCACGCGATTCAGAGACCGGTGACACTGAGGGTGATCGAAGAAGTGCCGGCCGGCAAGATGCCGTCGAAAACGGTTCAAGCCGGAGAGGCGATTAGAATCATGACCGGCGCGCCGATTCCGCAGGGGGCGGACACGGTCGTGAAGGTTGAGGATACGGAGCCCCAGGCGGGGACGGTCCGCGTCTTCAAACCGGAGCCGCGGGGCGCCAACATTCGTCTGCAAGGCGAAGACGTGACGAAAGGGGCGCGTATCATCGAAAAGGGTGCGCTGATTCGACCAGGGGAAGTGGGCATGCTGGCCGTGCTGGCGAAGCCGTTCGTGTTTGTCTATCAGCGGCCGCGCGTCGCAATTCTGTCAACGGGAGATGAACTGGCCGATCTCGACGAGCGTCCGAGCGACGACAAGATCGTCAACTCGAACAGCTACGGGATCGCCGCGGCCGTGCAGGAGGCTGGAGGCGTTCCGTTGCTGCTCGGCATCGCGCGCGATACGCGGGCGGCGCTGAAAGAAAAAATCTTCCAGGGGATGAGCGCGGACATGGTGGTTCTCTCGGGCGGGGTGTCCATGGGAGACTATGACTTTACCAAGGCCGTGTTTCAAGAGATCGGCGCCGAGATGAATTTCTGGAAGCTGGCGATCAAGCCCGGTCAGCCCCTCGCCTTTGGCAAAATCCAGGGAAAGCCGGCATTCGGATTGCCGGGAAATCCGGTTTCTTCGATGGTCACGTTCGAGCAACTGGTCCGCCCGGCCATCCTGAAAATGGCGGGCCGCCGAACGTACGGACGCCCGACCGTGGAGGCGGCGTTTCAAGAACATTTTTCAAAACGGCCGGACCGGCGGCATTTCCTGAGAGGGATCCTGACTCGTGAACAAGGGGTATTCAAAGTTCGGACGACGGGCGACCAGGGGTCCGGCATTCTCACCTCAATGGTCAAGGCCAACTGCCTGATTGACGTTCCGGCCGAGATTGAGAAACTCAATCCAGGAGATTCCGTGACGGTTCAGCTCTTGAGCGGTGAGACCTGGGCCGCCGATGCGGGCCGTTTCGATCATCCCGGCGGATCTCGATCGTCCTGCTGCTAGGGAATCGGTGAGGATGATCACCACCCCGATGGATCGTCCTTGAATCGATCGCAAGACAAAGAGAGACGCCGCAACCGTTCAATGAGGCAAGCGGCGGTTTCATTGTCGTATAGGCGTTGTATTGGTGCCGGATCATGACCATGATGGCGATTCCGATTATCTGTTTCGTCGGGCGATCAAACAGTGGGAAAACCACCTTCATCGAACGCCTGATTCCCGAATTGGTTCGCGTCGGCTATAAGGTGGCGACGGTGAAGCATGCCGGACACGGGTTTGATTTGGACACGGAAGGCAAGGACAGTTGGCGCCATAAACGCGCGGGAGCCAGCAGCGTCGTGGTCCTGTCAAAGGGAAGTATGGCGCTTTTCGCCGACGTGTCGGATCAGTTGAAAGTCGATGACGTGCGGGATCGATTTCTGGACGACAGTTATGATTTGATTATCGCCGAGGGATGGAAGCACGAAGGGTATTCGAAGATTCTCATCATCCGCGACCAACCGGGGGAAATTCCCATCTCAACGGAGGGGTTGCTGGCGGTCGTGTCGGACAAGCCGGCGGATTTCGGCGTTCCGGTCTTCGGTCTGGACGATGTGCCGGGGGTTGCCGCGCTCATCGTGCGACATTTCCCCCGACGCGCTCGATCGGCGCATGAGCTGGAAACCTAGCGCGCTTATACTGGGTTTCGTCGCCGGAGCGATCGCGCTCGTCGCCGTCGCGGCCCCTCTCACCGACCGACCGACGTTCTGCGCCGGCTGTCATCTCATCGCGCCTTCCTATGAAAGCTGGGCCGCTTCTTCTCACAGGACCGTGACATGCGTGGCGTGCCATGTGAGGCCGGGAATCGGAGGGTGGATGCACGATAAAGTCTGGGTCGGGGTGCGAGATACGATCCGCTATCTGTCCGGGACCCATCCCGACGCGCACAATTTGAAAGCGCGCGTCGAGTCCGATCTCTGCCTGAGTTGCCATCGCAATATCAGCCGGGTTTCCGAAGTGGCCCCTCGGGACCTGCCGTCGCCAGTCAAAGATGTGGGCCTCATTATGAGTCATGGGAAACACATGCAGGCGTTTGAGGCTCGGCGGCAAGGAGAAGGCTGCACGACGTGCCATGCCGGCGTCGTGCACGATCGGCCGATCAAGGGGTATCCCATCGTGATTCCGAGAGGTCACGTCTCCGCCGACGACAAGCCATGGTCTCCCGCCCATCCGGCGGGCTCATACCTCCATGAGAGGGCGCTCAGCGACTGTTTCCGATGCCATGATGGAAAGACTCGGTATCAAGGGAAGGTCTTGGACCGCAAGTGCGATACCTGTCACCTTGCGGAAAAGATCGCCGCATTCTTGTAAAGGATTTCCTCTTCTCCGCTATGACAGCCCCCGTTCTTCAGGTGGCCAATCTGTGCAAACGGTTCGGCGATTTCACCGCCGTCGACGACGTTTCGTTTTCGATGCGGCCGGGAGAGATCCTCGGATTGCTCGGTCCCAACGGGGCCGGCAAGACGACGACCATTCATATGTTGCTCGGGCTTATTACTCCGACGGCGGGATCGATTCGAATGTTCGGGTTGGACCTTGCGACTCACCGGGAAACGATTCTGGAGAGGGTGAATTTTTCGTCGACGTACATTTCGATGCCGCAGTCGCTGACCGTCGAGGAAAATCTTTGGGTCGTGGCCAGGCTGTACGGGATGGCCGATATTGCCAGGCGTGTGGACCAAGTCTTGAAAAAGCTGGAGATCGAAGAGCTTCGCCAAAAAGTGACGCGGCATCTGTCGTCGGGGCAATTGACGCGGCTGACTCTGGCCAAGGCGTTCCTCACGGAGCCGAAGGTTCTTTTTCTCGATGAGCCGACCGCCAGCTTGGACCCTGACATCGCCCAGAAGATTCGAGCTTTGCTCAAAGAGGCGAGGCGATCGTCAGGGATCAGCATTCTCTATACGTCCCATAATATGCGGGAAATGGAGGAGATGTCGGATCGAATCATTTTCCTTCAACGAGGCAAGATCGTCGCGGAGGGCACGGCCCGGCAGATTGCCGACAGGTTCGGCCAGGCCGATCTGGAAGAAGTCTTTCTCAAACTGGCGCGAGAGTCGAGGGACGCCTGATAAACCGTGCGCGCAGTCGGCTTTGGATCATAAGAGAGCTGCGCCGCCGGTATGGTGGGCAGGGACAGGGATGGAAGCCGAAGGCTGTCGATGAAATTACATCGTGTCATCGCGTTGCTGACCAGGCACGTGTATCTGTATCGGCGCAGTCTGCCTCGCATTATGGAAATCTTTTATTGGCCGTTTTTGGATCTGGTCATCTGGGGGTTCATCACGTTGTATCTTGCTCGCGCACAAAGCCATCTGCCCGGATTTGTCGCCTTTTTTTTGGGGGCGCTCATTTTGTGGGATATGCTGTTCCGCTCTCATCAGGGGATTACCATTTCCTTTCTTGAGGAAGTGTGGGCCAGGAATCTCATGAATCTTTTTGCCAGCCCTCTTAAGCCGGGAGAATTTCTGGCGGCGACGATGCTGATGAGCATTTTCAAAGTGACGTGCGTCTCGGTGGTGATGATCCTGTGCGCGCTGGTGTTTTATTCGTACAACGTGTTGATGATCGGGCTCTGGCTGATTCCGTTCGTGTTCAATCTGGTGCTCATGGGCTGGGTGATCGGCGTCTTCACGACGTCGCTCATCATGCGGTTCGGGCAGGAAGCGGAGGTCTTGGCGTGGAGCATGGTGTTTTTGTTTCAGCCGATTTCTTGCGTGTTTTATCCCATGGACATCCTCCCGCGGTGGCTCCAGCCGCTGGCCATGATAAATCCAGCCGCTCACATTTTCGAAGGATTGCGGGCCGTCTTGAACGCCGCCGGCGCGCCGGGCCAAGAGCTGCTCTGGGCGTTTGGTCTGAACGGCTTGTTGCTGGTCGCCGTCATTATGTGGTTTTATCGTACGTTCGCCTATTGCAAGGCCCACGGGCTGCTTGTGCGGGTCGGCGAGTAACATTTTTATGGAACGTTGTAATAAGGCCGGCGATTATGCTAGGTTGGGCCAACACTTCTGCGTAGGGGCCTGGCGCGGAGTGGCAAGAAGGTGCAGGCCTACAACGCTGATGTTGCCTTGTCCGGGAATTTCGTTGGGAGTCAGACCTGAGTCGCAGTACGGATCGCGCCTTCGGCCCGCTTCTTCCCCCCTGTTCCTTGCGCTCAAGACAATGTCATTATTTTTTCAGTAAGGAGGAACCCCTATGGGTTCAAAAATCTACGTTGGTGGGTTGCCGTATTCGGCGACCGAACAGCAATTAAGCGACTTGTTTGCCGCTCACGGGTCCGTGGCGTCCGCGCGGATCATCACCGATAAGTTTACCGGTCAATCCAGAGGATTCGGATTCGTGGAGATGTCGTCCGACGCGGAAGCACAGGCTGCCATCAGTGCGCTCAATGGTTCCGAGATGGGGGGCCGGACGTTGACGGTTAATGAGGCACGTCCCCAGGAGCCCAGGAGCGGCGGTGGCGGCCGCGGGTTCGGCGGTGATCGGAGCGGGGGCGGGAAACGCGATCGCTGGTAAGTCATCAGATCGCCGTGTATGACCGGGGGCCGCCATTTGAAAATGGCGGCCCTTTTTGCTTGGCGCACGGACCTGTTTCTCCTGTCAACCCACAGGCCGGGGCGGTAAGAGCGGTAAGGAATGGGAAGGAACGACGGTCGAAAGACGGATCGTTGTCTAGCCGGGAGCATCGTGTGAACAGCCATGCCGGTCTGATTCAGGCGACGGAGCCAGCGGAGAAGTTATCCGAGTTTTCGTTCCATAAGAACCCGGTGCTCGTCGTTGAAAATTTTTGGTCGCCTGATGAGTGCCGCTATTTTCGGGAGGCGATGGCGGAGGCGGCATGGAAGAGTTTGGACGAGCTGCCGTCTGTGCGTGCCGATTTTCCGCATGCCGGAAACTGGGCCAAGGCGGACATCGCTCCTGCCCACGTCGGGCGGTTGCTGGCCAAACTGCAATTGCCCTGCATTCGCGACTATATCGAGTCGTTTCCCGATATCATCGGACGCCACATGGGATTCAGTTTTTATTCGTATGCGGCGGGCGATTGTCTTCCCACTCATGATGATACGGATCAGGGATATTCGACGGGAGGGCGGCCTGCTCCGTTGCGCCGTCTCGCACTGGTGGGCTATTTTCACGAAGAATGGAAGCCGGATTGGGGCGGCGAGCTGATCGTGTATGCGCAACGGAGACCGTCGGGGGCCGGCTTGCCCGATCTAGTGCCGACCCATTGTATTGAGCCTCGTCCCGGCTCTCTTGTCATGTTTACCGTTCCCCGTTTTCATCGAGTCTGCAGGGTGGACCCGTCGGCGGGTAGCCATCGGCGCTTGTCGGTTGCCGGGTGGTTCATGACGGAACACGCCTAGGGATCGGAGAGGCCAGGCGGGCCCTTATCCGAACCAGTCGGTCTCGTGTTCGGTGCCTGCATGGCTCGATCGGCTCAGTATCGGGGGGGCATGCCGTAAGACCTCTTGAACGAAGCTGGCGAGGTTTTCCCGGTCGATTGGCTTCGTGAGCACCGGAAGCTTCGTATGGGCGATCCCATGGGCGGCCAATTCTTTCTCGGGTTCCTTGCACATGAGCGCGACCCGCAAATCCCGCCTGGTTTCGGCAGCTCTGATTGCCAACTCAAAGCCGTTGACGCGCGGGAATGGATTGGCGGTCGAGGCCAGTTGGAATTCCGGCGGGGGGAGGACAAGGTCCGTCAGAAGAAGATGAATGGGGCCGTCATGCCGGGCGCACACTTTCAATGCTTCGGAACTGCCGTTGGTCCGCAGCACGATAAAGCCGGCTTCTTCAAGGGCGGATCGACACAGTTGAGCGTGAGCCGCTTCGTCGCTGACGAGAAGAATCGTGTGGGTAGGGGGGGACGGTTTGGAAGACGATGGTGTCGGCATAGCTGGGTTCCTTCTCGATCATAATCCCGTGCCCTGTCGGGGGCGAGAAAATCCGTCTTCTCGGCTAGACTATGGCGGATGAACATCGAGATAGCGATCAAGAGATGAGGACTTGAGGATCAGGAGAAACGCTCATCGAACGGTGGTTCGTCGTTCAGAGACAGCAGAAATCCCTACGCCGGCGAGAACGGAGCCGAAAACGTTTATGTTCATCAAGCCGTTCAGGCGCGACAGTCCGCCGCGTCATCCGGCAATCGATCGGAGGCGGGCGCTTACCGATCCTCCGCGAGCGACCGGGTTTTCAGCCTGTTCAATCTCTTCTGGTCCAGACGTACGGCAAGAGATCGTTCCTGCGAGACGATGACCGCTCCGGGAACCCGGCCTTTGGCCTTCTTGACCCACTTGCGTCTGGTATAAATGACCTCCCCTTTTCCGCTTTTTTTCAAGTCGCTATAAAGGAGGGCCAGAGCGGCAGCATCGAGAACAGTTTCAGGAGGCGGATCGGCGCCCTTTTCCAGCCGAACGACAACGTGTGATCCAGGAACCCCTCTGGCATGGAACCAGAGATCCTCGCTCCGAGCCACGCCGAACGTCAGCTCGTCGTTCTCCCTCGCGTTGCGCCCCACGAAAATCGGCAAACCATCGAACGATAAAAATCGACGGAATGGACCGCTCCGCGTCGTTTCGCTCCGCGGTGAAGGGAGATGATACGCTTGCACGGTGGAGACGGCGCGAGGGGGCAGCGCAGGCGGAGGAGTCCACGCTCCCGATTCAATCGCTTGCAGCTCGTCTTGATATTGTGCCACCTTGCGTATCGCCTGCTCGATGCGCGGAGTCAGCTCGCGCTCGGCGGTCAAGTATTTCCGATGCTTTTTGAAATACTCGATCATGTTGTCCTGGGGAGACTTCATGGGGTCCAGAGGAATCGTGATCTCCCGAAGGTGCTCGTCAAAGTAGTCCGTCACCGTGACCATGTCGGCGCCTTTTCTGATCGCTCCGATAGTGGCCTTGATCAGTTCTCCATAGCGGGCGTAGTCACGGTATCCGGCGGCCCGGGCGAGATCTTCCCGCCAGGCGTCGATCCGTCGCCGCTCTTTCTTAATGGCCTGTTGCAACGTTTGCCGACGAGCCGCCTCGGCATGCGCTCTTGTCAATGCCGATTCTTTTTCGGAGTAGTAAGCGTCGATGGCGGAGGATACCGAACCGTTTTCCCCGCCGATGAAGCGGAGCCGATTCGTATCACGATCTTCATTCTGCCGCAGGGCCGGGTGAGCATACTGGTGCCCCACAAGGTTGCGTCGGTTGAAAAGACCGTGCAGGACCCGCCCGTCTGCGTCGATTACGAGAACGTCGGCCTGTTTGCCGGTCAGTTCGCACACGAGGGTCCTGACGCCGTGTCGGCTTGTGCAGGCGATTTCAACGACACGGTCGTTCGGGATCTGACGAATGTCGTCGATGCGTGCTCCTTGCACATGGGCCCTGAGGAACCGGCAAAAAGCCGGAGGCGTGGCCGGGTTGGGAAGGCTGCGCCGCGTCAAATGCAGGCGGGCGGTTTCAGGCCTGCAGGAAATCAGAAGCCGATGGGTGTGCCCGGGAACCCGCACGTGAACGATGATCGTCGAGTCGGTCGGTTGCTCGATTTTTTGAATCCAACCGCTGCGGAGAACCTGCACAATTTCGGCCACTACGTGCTCGATCTCGGTCTTATGCAGTGTCATCAAATCCGGTGCCGCCCTTTCCGAGTCGGATCGGAGCGGAAGGGCGATGGTATCGAAAGAAAGTCATTGAGGCCATAAATTGTGTCCTTGCCTGGGAGCCTTGATGCTTCACTCTACGATTGTCTTTACGAACAAGCAAGAACCGGAAAAGGCTGGTGTGGCATCATCATTGCTCTCATTTCAAAGAAGCGACGGAGAAAGAGTCTGGTGACGGCGATGGCCATTATTCGCCCGGAGACGTGCATGAATTGCTCACGATGTCGGGGCTTGATGGTGGAGGACGATCTTCTCGATATTCGAGAGAGTTATGTTCCGATGTGGATTCGAGGCCTGCGTTGTGTGTCGTGCGGCAATATCGTGGACCCCGTCATTCATCGGAATCGGAGGCGTCGGCGGGCCAGTGAATCGGCGATGCTGAAACGTGATGATCAAAGACCGTCTCGATCCAGACTCCCCAAAGCCGCATAGAGAAAAGGGGTCGCCGCTTCATTGAGCGTGACGGGTGAAGCCTCGGTGAGCCATGGCGGTCCCGATCCGAACCTGTCCGACCTGAATCTTGTCTGAATCTTGGTGCCGCCGGCAATTGACTCGTCGAAACTGATCTCTCGCCCGGTGCGGTTGGCTTTGAGACTCCGGGGACCTGACGCCGCCCGTTCATTTTCGCGAAGACCGGTTCCTCATTGCAGCTTTCCCCTC
>JANDJJ010000075.1 GCA_024330945.1 Nitrospira sp.
CATGTTGATGCCGTTCTCCCCTTCGGATTTATCTCATATATCAAGCTTTCAAGTATGAATTTCCCCGCCTCTTTCTTATGGGCGGGGCCCTTCCGTTGAATTCAGTCGTTCCTTCACCGACGCTGCTTCTGGATCATTGGCTCGATCTCCTTCCGCACCTCCTCCTTCACACCGTAACGAATATAGTCGTGCGCTAACACCTCGTTGGCATATAACCGGCCAGTTGGGGCGGGAACCACAAGCGTTGCTTCCACGATCTCTTTCGGGCCCACCGTAACGGTCTGCTCGATCGTCGTCCTCACATAGGGATGCCACGCAATTAATTTATAGGTCCCAGGTGGGATGTCCTTGATGGCAAACTGACCCTGCTCATCCGTTTTGGCAAAGTATGGATTGGTGACAGCCACCCCCCAACTTTCCATGTACGCGTGGAATCCACACTGCATGACAAAGATTCGCCGTCCCTTGCTGAGGCTTACCAACTGCTTCATTGGCGCACCAGCCATATGCTTGTGGTACATCGCAGCATCGCTGCGATCCTTGAAGTTCCGAGGGTGCTGCGGATTCATCGGCAGCGGCACGTTGAACAGAACCCGTGCGCCAAGATGGGACGTTTCATAGGCTTGAATATCGTGCATGACGGGATCCATGTTGACGACCGTTACTGATTGGCTGTCCCGCACCACGGTCGTGAATGGAAGGAACAGGCAGTCCCTTGCTTCAATCTGCGGAACACTCTCCTCCTGAAACGGCTTTCCTTTCTCGACATCTTCCAGATAGACCACCACCTCACGGAATTCACCTTCCGGTCCGACGTTGAACGGCTGCAAGATGCGCCAACCTTGTCCGTCCGAAATACGGCCACAATAGAACGCGTCGGGCAAAGTCGTCAGATTGTACCCTTTGGGTTTGGGAACGGCGCCATCCAGCTTCACAGTTCCTCTAATAATTCCCCCATCCAAGACCGAGATTTCCTGATATGCAGACGCCGGACCGGTTAATGCCAGCACCACTAGCCCCACAGCAAATCCTTGACCTACGGTCATATTCCTTTTACCCAACACGTTTCTTCCCTCCCACTATCACTAGGTCTCTCTCTTATTGCTGCTCCATCTAGACAAGCGTTGCATAAAATTATGAACGGATGGCAAAACACAAGTGGGGGAGCTGCATATGCCACGCAACTCCCCCACCGTCATGCATATTATCCTTTTCGTTCCGACTATTTCATAATAGCGGTCGGAACGGCTTTCGCTGCTGGTTCCGCTTCAGCCCGTTTGATACCGACTGAAGCACCTTCCAGCGGTTGAATTCGGGAATCGCCAACCGGCAACACCCTAAAATAGCCCCACTGCCCGGATTGCGTGTAGGGCAGTCGCTGATTGGACCATACGAAGTCTCCCACTTGGCGATACGGTCCGCCCGCACCTCCGCGGATGAAGACGTCAAGAGTTTCAGATCCGGCGTATTCCACGACGCTGATCATATCAGCGCCCGGCATGTACGGCTCGATTGGCCACTCGTGACCTTCGACTCCGAACATCCCGTTCTGCTCGCTATTGGCCCCGATCACGTGGATGCGGACCGGATCACCAGCATGGGCCTCAATGATCGGCGTCACCGGATCTTCCGGCTTGTCTACCACGCAGGGTTGGAAGATCTTCCCGAGCGAGCAACCCTGGTCTTCACGGAACTTATAAGGCTCGGCGCGATAATTCACCGCCGTCAAGCCGGCCACGTTCTGCACGTAAGGCATGAAGGAGGTCCCGATGATATTGTCCTCATCCTGAAAGAAGAGGGCCACATCTCGATAATTCCGCTTGCCCACGTTCTCCGGCAAGCTGGTATCGACGATGACATCCGCTCGCCAGGAATTCTTCTGCGAAAGGTCCGCGCCTGTCACCGGATCGCGATACTGCGACCCGCGCGGTCCGACGATGATCGCACCGTACAATCCATTTCGCGGATTCACTACAATGTTCCCGCCATCCCACACCAACGACGTTGTCTCCTTATTGGAAGGATGCGCGTAGTAGGTGTAGGTGCGTGATTCACCGGGGCCCACGGTCTGATCGCCGGGATTATTGCCGACGTTCAACCCCTGACTGTCCTTCGGATCAAAGGCCAGCCCCGGCGCGAAGAACGATGCCCGACTCGCCTTCATCTTGTTCTTGAGATTCACTTTGATACAGTCACCGAGATTCACTCGCAGCGTTAATGGATGCGGCGTCTCTCCGGTCGAGACTTTTGTCGCTTCCTCCTCGAGCGCGAAGATCTTGCCTTCCGGCATGGTCATTTCAATTTTTCGCTCGAAGTCCACCTCAATCTCATCCGGTGCCTTCGGATTGAGCTTCATCGGTCGGTCCAACGCCACAACGTTGAACCTCTTCACCGGGGCATCAGCCGGACAGACCGAGCTTGGAGTCGGTGGAATCCCTAGAGAGTTCGTCCCCCTTGGGAGCGGCTTGAGATCCGGCACTTCCTTATCAAGCACCCGTACGATCCCCCATCCACCCTCAGCGAAATGCGAAGTTCGTCCATTGAAATGGATGTAGTCGCCCGGCATGCCCTGGAAACCGCCCGCCTTAGTCACGAGATCATACCGTTCGGCGATTCCGATGTGAATCGAATACTTTCGATTCGCGTCCGCGGCATACCGCTCCGTGAGGAAAGTATGTCCGGCAATCGTCCACACATGCGACTCGTTCATTAACTGATGCAGCAGGCGAAACACTATTGTGTCGCCCGTGTACGCCCGCAAGAGAGGCGTATCCGGATCTCCATGGATCGCACTACTGAAGAGCTTCGAGGTGTCCGGATTATTCGCCAAGCGTTGCGCAAACGGCTCGGCACGGAAGTTAAACCCGCTGCCGGTCGTATGCGTTCCTCCGTTGATATAGGGGTTCGGCGCCTTCAGGATCTTCTCCGGCATTTGGAAGGACACCGTTTTCCCCGCCTCCAACGCGACTTCGATCGGCTGTCCGGGTGGATTGCCGGCTTCGATCACGTTCACGGTATGCGGGACCGTATCATGGATGGAAACCATCAGTTCGCGGAAGCTGCCGCTCACCCCGGCACCGATTGGTTCGTTGCTGTGAATGTCTGCAATCGGCCCACTGTAGACAAGTTTGCCATTCTTCGGATCATGATAGGTCGAACCATAGGGCTCCACGATCGTCACGCCGAACCCGCCGTGCGGCCACGTTGTCGCGCCGAAGGCATGGTCGTGCCAGAACACAGTCCCCAGGTCCGTATCCACCCACCATCGGTACCTGACAAACTCCGGCGATACCAAGTCATTGGCCGGGTGATTATATCTTAAGGGCTTGAAGAACGTGAGTTGATCACCCTTGATCTCCTTGATCCGGGCGACTTCCGAACAGCTCTTATCCCGCGGAAGTGACGCAGTGGGATCGTTCCCTTTTTCCAAGCAATCCATGCCCACCATCACTTCGGTGTTCACATGAAACTTCGTTGCACCCGGAGCCATCTGAATTTTGATCGAGGTGGCGCCGGCCTTGGCCCCACCCACGATCTTTGCGACCATCGGCGCAGGAAGCCCGTGCTTGGTCTTCTTGCCCCACATCGTGAACGGCCGCACTGACATTTCATATTCGAACCCGGAAATCACACCATCCGAATTCCCTGTATCGAATTGGAAGAAATGGGGATGGATGTTGATTTTGGATGACTGGAAATTCGTGTAATCATCGTCGTCCCACTCGCTGGTGAGGACCAAATCCACGCAATCGTACACGTTGGCGCGAATGACGGCCGGAAGCTTCATGTCATCATTCGCTCTGGTCAGGCGTTCCTCTTCATGGAGCACGTAAATCAGGCCGTCTTTGTCGACGATGGGCGGCTCGCTCCCCTGCTTCTTGGCCAAGGTGATGGGGAGCCGGATAAAGTGGATATTGTAGAACTTTTGATTCGCGTTATCCGGACAGAGACTCCATCGACCATTCTCGCCCGGCTTGGCCGGTTCAGACGTCCGCTCGCCGTTTTCATCCTGATGGATCGGCTCCAACCATGGCGCGCCGCTATGGTTAGCAGAGAACGGCACTCGCTTACCGAAGTGCGGCTTGAACAATGGCCAGGCCAACTTTCCCGTGGTCGGATCAAAGAGGATGGCCGGTCTGGTGCTGTCGTCCCACTTGACGGCAGCCGGGTATTTCGGGTTTTGCGCCGTGCTCTCCCGCTCGCCAACAGCCACATTGCCGTTCCACTTCCAGTCCCACACGGTCGCGTCATAGGCCATGATCTGGCCGCGTTCGTCATCCGTATGTCCCGGCTTCCCCTGCGCCGGCAGGAACATCTCGACCCAATCCTTGATATTCACGATCGCCGGATCGGATTTCCAGTTGGTTTTTTGACCCTTGTCGACGATCTTGAACTTCTTCCCGAACCAATCGACTGTCGTTCCGATCAGTTTGTCGGACGAGACGCCGAGCTTCATCCGACCCTTCCGGTCCGGCAACTCCCGGAGATCCGGCATGGTATCGGTATGTCCCTCACCGACTTGCAAGGTGTTGTAGAACCGGCCATACCCCCACATGCCTGCCACATAGTGATGCGCGACATGGCAGTGATAAAGGAATTCACCGGCCAAGTGCTGGCAGCCGCCGCCACCGCATTCCGCTTCCAGATCCAGCGCCTCTGACGGACCGATCACTTCGACGTCAACCCGGTCTGACTTGGTCCGGACGACCGGATACTTCACCGGTCCATCCTGACCGGCCGCCCAGAGATTGTTCGGCTCCGTTCCGGGGCTGCGTTGCCACCGAATCGATCCGCTGTGCGGATGGTGGGAGTGGAACACTTCTGACCCGCCATGCACCACCCGCCACTTCGTCGGATCGCCAATGTAACCGCGGGCGATGGTAGTCGGCGTATCACCGAAAGTATAGGCGCTGTAAGCCAACGATTCATCTTCAAAACCGAAATACTCGTGCTGAAGGTGCATCTGATCGATGCCGAACGGCTCACTCCGATAGTTCAACGCGCGACCGCCAGGCCGATAGGCATCCGTCAGTGGATCACGCTGAGGCAAGAAGTCACCCTTCTTGTTCAACGGACGGAATGCTTCGTCACCGATCTCATGGTAGAAGAGCACGTACTCGCGGAAATCCGGTCCCGACCCGTTGTCGATGTTTACCTGCCAGCCGCTCTTTACTTCCCGCTCAGGACCACTGCCCAGGGCGTCAAGATATTTAGATCCCTTCGGTTCAACGACGAAGGCACCAAAAAGTCCCAAGACCGTCAGTTCACGGTCATGACTGTATGAATGGAATTGCCGAACCCCCTCCTGCATCTTCGGATGAATGTACCACTCAAACTCCTGCGCTTTGCCAGGCGCGACTATAGAATCCGGGTTGGTCGTCGTCGCCGGCTTCCCGGTTGCACTTACAATCATGCTGGACGCTTGAATAAAGAGACTGCCGTCTTCCCCTTCCATTTGATTGCGCAAGGTCAGCTTGACACAATCACCTTGGTTCGCCCTGAGCACCAACGGTTGAATCACATCGCCTTGGAGACCGGTGGTCACAGCCCCTGGATCGAATCCATCCTTTTCGCGGGCTTCCCTATTCCGAGCCTCTTCCGCTCGGGCTTTCTCGATGTCTTCCGTCAGCACATACATGTATCCCGGGTAAAAATCGAGCCAGCGATTCAACGTGATCTCGATGTTGATCATCGACACATCGTATGCCTTCACCGGCGCATTGGCTGGACACCGCCCCCCCGAACTCAAAACCGGTTCGCCCTTGCTTGAGTCCGTCATGAGGAGAAAGCTGCTCCCGTCCTGCCCCATGTACTGATGCATCATCGACATGTTGTTGAACGCACCGGAGGTCTGTTGAACCTTGGCATCCCGTTGAGCCTGCTCCCCCAGCTTCTCCATCAAGCGGTGGTGCTGCATCTCCATCTTTTGTGCGTTGTCTGCGCGCCCTTCGATGGCGTTTTCCACGATTGTCTGGCCCTTTAGCTGCTGAGCCCAGCCTGGCATCACGACCGGCGTTGCATGGCCTTGGTGGTGTCGTTCCCCAGACTCGGCAGCCGATAACCCCGGCCCCAGAAGACATAAACTCCCCGCCACCACAACGGACTGAAGCATCCGGGTGATAGTGGGCCGTTTCCGTCCTCCCAATGGTTGAAGAAGACAAACTACCATAATTATGACCTCCTCTCGCTCGATTCCGCCCAAAAGGACAGAAAGTGGTTGGGCAACTTCCTCTCTTATTTTCCCCTTCTCCGTCGACCGCGCCTCAGGATTTCATTTTCTTTCTGTTCTTATCTTTGTTCTTTGTTTAGGCCCACACTTGTATCGTGTTTAGAGTCTAACCGTCAAGTAGCCGCAACGGATACTACTCCTCATTACAGTCCTTGCCCCTCTCTCAACTTCACACAGAGGTCTCTACGAGGGTTTCGAGGCCCAGCCGCCTCTCAGACCACGGCCTCTACTAGAGGAAAGGAGCTGGTGAAGGGCCCTTCTTACGAAGGAATGGGTCATTCGGAGGCCGGTCCAAAATCACCCAAAACCTTCACCAGCGAGTGGCTGAGAGAGCAACTGACATGCCGAACGAGCCACGCTTCTCTTCAACGGCAGAATCCGCTGAAAACGCGGCTATCTGGACGTGGATGTCTCCTTGTGGAAAGAAGCAGCCCCGCTCTTCTCGTAAGTCCCAAGACTCCACAGGATTGGACAGCCTGGGATAGATTTACGAACGACCTCGTTATTTCCAGCAGTTAGACTGTCTATTCTTTTTGACAATCGTACTGGTGCAACTGGGGTAATTCGGTGCACTGACACCTGGACACGCACAGTATCCATTCCGAGAAAGACTTCCGCCGGAGAACGATCCAAGCACGCCAAGCACACCAACACCGATAAAACAGCACCGCGGCCAGCCGGGCCGTTGCCGCCCGCCGGATGTCTTTTTCAACCTTTCGCCAACTGTATCCGGATTGAGAAACTCAGGGGCGTAGGCGGGGACACCACTCGACTTCAGCGTGACAAGCCAACTGGGCGAACGAGCTTGCCTCCACCTGTTGATCTGGCCGTCGATCGCGAGATCTCATAAGGCACGCGGAACAGATCAACCAGCAGGGAGAAACGCAGGAGCGATCGGCGCAGGATCTGTCGGCTTTCGCGATCATCGCCCACCGGTGACACTCATCACTCGGAACATGAAGACTCCGGCCATAACAGAGGAGACTTTCATAGAAGAAGGTGTGATTCACGATCGGCTTGCCATCAAGCACGATCCGGACTTTGCTCAAATCGTCCACTTTCGACAGCGACCGAGCGACCGCTTCAACCGACTTCGGAAAATCGTCGAAGACCGCCACATACAAAGTCCCCTCTTCATCAGCCTCCACCCAGTGAGCCGCCGCCGTCCTCAGCCACCGTAACAGCGCCGGAACATCGGCTGTCTGCGATTCGGCAATCGCAATGGAAAGGCGCATCGATCACCTTGATTTGGCTCGTGGCATGAACACGGCGGGACCAAAATAGGCAAAGGCATCCTTCATGTTCGAAAACAGTTTGTGTAACGGCCCCATCCGCCGATCAGTCACATACTGCAACGTGAGGACCACCCGCCGTTCATGGACCCCCAACGGCGTCACCGCGTGCCAGAGTTTGTCGCCGTTGAAGACCACCATCGTTCCCGGCTCCATGGCAAGACGTGCCTCAGTAATCTCGACCGGCCCCATGCCTTTGCGCACACGAGCCACCAGCCGACAGTGTTCGGACTGTTCCACCAGCCCGATCAGAACCGTATAGCGAGCCCCTTTGTAATAAGAGGTATCGTAGTGAAATCCGATGTGGTCGCCCGGTTTCGTGTAATAATACAACGCGCAGGAATGTGGATCATTCTCCGGACACCACTCGATAGGCTCTCCTCCGATCAATCGGTTCAAGAACGATCGAAGCGCTTCAGAACGATAGAGGGCAACAATCGCCGCTGCCTTCTCCCGGATAACGTAATAACTGACACTGCCACCCTGTTTATGGCCAGGGACATAGTTTCGATGAATGTCGCCCTCCAGCAGGTCGACTTCTCGCACACACCGTTCGACCACCGGCTGAGGAATGAAACGTTCAAGCCGGACAAACTCGTTTTGCTCCCAATACAGCCGATGGAGAAACGACGGATCGGCTGCGTCGGTTACTGCACGGAGGTGCTCCTCAATCTCTGCTGTGGTCTCCGTTCGCGGCATCGCCATCCCTTCTCTCTCTTTCTCCATCCCTTTTCTCTGCTGGGCTCGTTTGCCCACACCGATACCCCCCGGAGTTGGAAACCATCTTTTCACCCTTGCTTTCCGTCCAGCGCCCATCGAGGCGGCCGTCGGCTAGACCTCCATCCTCACTAGAGACCGGCCAGCGATTATGCACCCTGTTGGCTTGATTGGTGACCTCACGTCCGTGCTTGTGATCCTCCAAGCTATGCCCTTCTTCTTCACCCCACCTGGTCAAGCGGGATTCCACGATTCGCCCCCTGATGGGCCATCGTTAAAACGAAATGCCGAGATACGGACCGACCTGCAAGAAATTATTCGTCACACTGTTCGTCATATTCGCGGCCAGATGGTATCGGGCTTCCAAGCCGATCCGAAAGGCTTTCCACACGTTATAGTCCACCCCCGCGCCGAATTGAACGCCGACATCAAGATACTGAGCCCCATTCGACGGCGGGCTGAAGACAAGGATGTCCAATCCACCGGGGATCACCCAGGGACTGAGACGGTGGCTCTGCATAAACCGAATCTTCGGCGCGACCGAGACAACGACCATCGTCAACTCCTGGAGAGCCGCGGTCGTATGAACAGCCACTAGATTTGGTTGAGGTGTTCCGTTGTCGAGTCCGAGGTTGCTGGTGCTGAGAACTTCTTTCGAGGCGATCCGGTTGAACTGGAGGCCGATCTCGCCCACCACCGCTGTGTCATTCATCATCCCCCAGACGTCCGGAGAGAGCAGGTGATCCAGCCAGGCCCCGACATACCAGCCATGTTGGCTGTCGTTCAGACCACCGGCCCCATGCACATCGGTAAACAGTTCATTGCCACGGCCACTGTCCAAATGAACATATCCCCCTCGAAACACCACCATGTTCCCGGCTGTGCCCCCTTCATCAGCCAAACTGTTTCCCTCTATGCCAAAGACGGCGATCAGCGCAAGACACAGTGCGACCCCTCTTGCATGAACCCTCCACGTCCCTCTTCCTTCTTTCATCATGGCCTCCTGATCCCGGTGATGCTGATGAACGCCCTCCGGCCAGAGCCATCAACAGGTTAAATGGTTTCGAGAAAAAAAGAGGGAGCCCCTCTCCCCTGCGGCTCCCTCCCTTGGCGTCCCGCCGGTGGCGATTACCGTCTCACACACATCGATCACGCGCCCATCCTCCTTTCGCTCTGAATCATTCACCGTCCTGCATCGCACAGCGATAAAGACCTACACCGCAGCGCCACCGGGACTGCTCGGTCACTGAGCAACCTTTGTACCGCCGCTTGGCTTCTCTCCGACTTTCAGACCTTCCGCTCTCACAGCGAAGACGAGGCGCGAAGAAAAAGAAACGGAGCTCTGCCCCCTCACACGCACACTATCTAACCGGATGGACAGTTCCGAAGAGGTCGCAAGGCGAGCCCGTCAATTCAATCACTTCGGCAGTCCAAACTGTTGGACGGACGATCAAGACGGAAGAGGCAAGAAGGGACAGGCGAGTTTATTCGATGCTGTAAGCGCGCAGTTTATTGTAGAGACTTGCTCGACTGATCTTGAGCAACTTGGCCGCCTTGGCCCGGTTGCCACCGGTTTTCTTGAGCGTGTCGACGATGCGAGCCCGCTCGGTCTGGGCGATCACCCCGCGGGTCGCCGAACGCAAGTCTTCCCCTTCGTCAGGGGCATCCAGGATGATAAGATCGTCGCAGTCGATCGCCGACCCGGCGGTCGTCACGACAGCCCGTTCGATATAGTGTTGCAGCTCTCTCACGTTTCCAGGCCATGCGGCTTTGCTCAGCGCCTGTTTCGCCCGATCCGACAACGTGCGGACCGGCTGCTGATGCCGCCTGCAGGATCGAGCGATAAAGTGTTCCGCCAGCAGGGGGATGTCTTCTCGTCGATCACGGAGCGGAGGCACATAGAGCGGCAAGACCGCCAGACGATAATACAGGTCCTGTCGAAACGCCTTTTCTTTGACAAGATCCGTGAGATCTTTATTCGTCGCGGAAATGACCCGGACATCAACCTTGATCGGCCTGGTCCCGCCGACGGGCCTGATCTCACCCTCTTGCAACACGCGCAGCAACTTGGCCTGAAACACCGGTGTAGTATCGGCGATCTCATCGAGAAAAATCGTCCCCGAGTCGGCCTCCTCGAACAAGCCTCGTTTATTCGCAACCGCTCCGGTAAAGGCGCCCTTCACGTGGCCGAACAACTCGCTTTCGAGCAACGTTTCCGGCAGAGCGCCGCAGTCCACGACGATGAAAGGTTTGTCTTTCCTGCGGCTCAAGGCGTGAATTGTTTTCGCGAGCAGTTCTTTGCCCGTTCCGCTTTCGCCCTGGATCAGCACCGTCGCCGAGCTTTCCGCCACAAGCGCCACCATGTCGAAGAGCCGCTGCATGGCCGGGCTCCGTCCGATTAATTCGCCCAGCGAATTCCGCGCCGCCGACGACCCCCGCGCCGGCTTGGGGGAAAGAGGAGGGGCCTCCTTCTTCTCTCCCTTGAACAGCACCAACATCGAACCGACGTCACCCTCGCCGGTGACAAGCGGAAAGGCTTGGTGCATCCCGCAGGCCGTTCCATCGCCGCCGATGGAACAAGAGACCGACTGCACTTCCGGCGCTTCAAACACCTTGATCGCCGGACAGGTCCCGCATGGATCGGATTGATGGGCAAAGGCTTCGTAGCACTTGGCCCGCTGACTTTCCGGTTTCTTGGCCGCCGCGGACGACCACGCCGGCTCGTTCGCGTATACCACGTTAAAATGGCGGTCCATGACCGCCACGCGATCGGTCAGCCCACCGGCGAGTTGGGTGATCGCCTCAAGCCGCGCCAAGAGGATAGGATCGCGAAACGGCAGAGCGTGCTCTTGTCCCCCTGAATCCCCCTCCTTGGCTTGATAATGGTGAAAGACTTGCTGCCCGCCACTCATGGTTTCATGTCCACACCGACGACCTCGTTGTTCTGGTCCAGACGGTCGGCTGAGCTTCCCTTGTAATACATCATGGCCCTCGGCGATTCAACAATCGTTTGACACAGGCTTTTAACTCCGAGATCCGCACCGGCTTGTTGAAATACGCGTCGGCGCCCGCCTTCAA
>JANDJJ010000076.1 GCA_024330945.1 Nitrospira sp.
TGCCGCCGGTAAACAGAAGGACGATCAGGAGAATGCCCGCCACTTTCTTGTAGTGGCGGTAGAAGACGTCCGTGATCGGTTTGACCTGCTCCTTCGGCACGGCCATTTGCAGGCCCGGCGTGACCGCCAAAACAAGAAAAGCGAGGCCGCCGATCCAGATCACCGCCGAGAGAAGGTGGAGCCAGTGATTGAGAATCGGAATGAGCGTGTTGAGATCAAAAAAGATCTGTTGAAAAGCGTCCATGTGCGATGTGTCCTGAAAGAGAAACGGTCACCCGAGGGTGCACCCGCGTTCGGCCCGTTCACGGGCGTTGCGAGCGACACGCTACAACTTAAAGACTGGCGCGTCGTTGCCGAATCGCTTCTTGCGCAACTCTTCCATCAGCTCGACGGTAATCAGAGAGATGTTATTTTCCCGGGCGTGTTTTTCGACGCCCTTTTTCACCATGGCTCGCAGGAAATAAGGAATACGGCTGAGACGCACCGACGATGCGTCGTCCCATTGGATCGGGGTGTCTTCCGGCGTATTGAACGCCACTTTGATCTTTTCGCCGCCCTTGGGGGTGTACAGACACCACCGATCCTCGTCCAACCAATCGCCGTGATCCACGTAGGGACGCGCGCGGCATCCCCCGCAAATATCCGAATACTCACAGTCTCCGCACTTGCCCTTGAGTTGAGGATAGCGGAATGAGTTAAAAATGTCGGAGTTGTCCCACAGGTCCACGAAACTGCGTTGCCGCACGTTTCCAGCCGAGAGGGGCATATAGGGACAAGGCGTCACCTCACCGTTGGGTGTCACGCGGGCATAGTTGGTGCCGGCCAGGCAGCCTCCGCCCATATAGCCGGTTGCCTTGGTAAGGGGAGAGGTCGGATCTTTCTCATAGGCCAGCCGTTTGAAGTGCGGCGCGCATCGGGCTCGGACCAACATGCCTTGATAATTGTCCTGGCAAGTGACCAGATAGCCGAGTGCCTCCTCGTACTGAGTTGGCGTGATATCGGTCAATTCCTCTCCCCGCCCCGTGCATACCATGAAGAACACGTTGAACACGCGGGCTCCGAGCCGATGGGCCCACTCGATGGCCTGCGGCAGTTCTTGATAGTTCATAGGCTGGACGCTGAAATGAATTTGAAACTGAAGGCCGTTGCGCTTGCAGGCTTCGATGCCGGTGACCGCGGCGTTCCACGCTCCTGGGATGCCGCGGAAGGCGTCGTGTTTGGCCGGGTCCAGCGAGTCGATACTGATGCCCACCCCCATCACGCCGATCTCGACCAGGGTTTTGGCGATTCGATCGTCGATCAGCATCCCGTTTGTTCCCAGGACGACCATGAAGCCGGCGTTCACAGCGTAGCGGGCGATGTCGAGGATGTCCGGCCGCACCAGCGGCTCGCCGCCCGTGATGACCAGCAGACAGCCTTTGTTGACTTCGGCAATCTGATTGATCAGTCGGAAACATTCTTCGGTAGACAGTTCGTCATGGCCGCCCGATGCTCTGGTTGTGGCATCAAGATAGCAATGCTCGCATTTCAGATTACAACGTTTGGTCAGATTGAGCGCGACGAGGTACGGTTTGAAGTCATCGACGGTTCGTCCATCCCGAAGCGGGGAAGAGGAGTGATCGCCGAAGCTCTGGCCCCCTGGAGAGTCCGGCGTAGGAGATAGATTCAAAATAGGAAGCGACTTGCCCATGCGAGTCAATTATAGTTGTCCCGCCGCGCAGGCGGAATAGGACGAAGGAAGCCTCTCCGGAGCCGTATCATGAAGAGATGACGCGAGACGAGCTAGGCGCGCCCTTTCCCGGTCAGGTCCGCGATCATGCTTTTGAGATTGCCGGTTTTCATGGCCTCGGCCATGTAGCCTTTGGCCTGTTCGATCCCTTCGTTGGCGACTTCCAGCGTAATGTGGGTCACGCCGATCTTTTCCGCGTGTTTCAGAATCAACGCCTTTGTGCAGTCCCGCATGAAGCCTTCCGGAGCCCGTTCCAGCCGTGCCTGCGCTTCCGCGGTCCAGGTATAGGGGGAGGCATCGGCCTCCTGTTGGACCTTGGTCTCATCAGGGGCATGGGCATCGTTGCCGCGCTGGTCAGTCGCCCCTCCTGCAATTCCCAGTTTGGCTGCCGCCTCCGAGGAGATTCCCGTTCCCTTGTTGGAGAAGATCGGACGGTAATCCTCCGACGCCGCCTCTTTAATCATGGGGGCGGCAAATTCCAAGGTGACGGTGGTCATGCCGAGTTTGCGGGCGGTCTTTTCGATCTTGGCTTTGGCCCGGCGCCGTTGAAAGCCGGCCGGGACGGCCCGGATGGCTTCTTTTGCGTCTTTTGTCCATTGCATGGGGACATCGTCATACGCCATGTCCGTTTCCAGTCCCCCTTCGGCTTGGGCCGCCGCTTCGAAGATCGTTTTGTCCACTTGTTTGAATCGCGCGCCGTCCGCGCCACAGACCGGACATTTCACCGGCGTGTCCCCTTTTCCGATGTAACCGCAGCCGTTGCATACGAAATAATTTTGGTTCATGCGATCGAGATAGGCCTGCGTCGAATCGGACGTCTTGGGCTTCTCCTCGACGATTTGCGTCATGATGCCGCTCAAGGTCGCGCCCATCAGGTCTTGAGCCACCGCGTCGTCGGCTTGCATTTTATTCCGATCGATACCGGCTTGATCGAGACTTCCGCCCAGCGCCCGCATGGCCTCCATGGCTCCCTTGGGCAGGATATGACCGACCGCCGCGTCCACGACCGTATTGCTGATGATCGTGTGGCCCTTTTCGATCGCATAGCGGTGAATGGCGGTCTTGGCGACTCCGCGGGCGAAGACGGGGATCTTTTCCATCCGGCGGAGGGCTTCTTCGGTCCAAGCGATGGTGTACTCGGCCTGTGTATCGATCGGCGGCACGTACTTTCTGTTCGAGACGAGAACGTTACAAGGCGCGCTGCGCAGCAGGTTTTCCGTGTTGCTGCCGATGTCCATATCCTCGTCGCTGTGCACCCCGATCCGGCCGACGATCAGCAGGGCCGGGACGTCTTTGCGGACATATTGAATGATTTTCTCAAACGCTTTTCCGTCGAGGAGGGTCGTCTTGAGATCCGATTGTTCGGCTTGGGCGATCTCGCGCGAGATGTCGAGGTGTGACTGGTAGATTTTGGCCAAACCGCTGTCGATGATTTCTTCGTGCAGCTTTTCCTGCTCTTTGAAACGGAACACCTTCCCGGCTTCCTCGTTCAAGACGCCGGAAATACTGTGAAAGGCGGCATAGTGAAAATAGGGATCGAAAGCGGAGATCGCCTCGACCGGCATGTCGAACGCTTTGCCGAGTTGCAGGGCGGTCATCAGCCCGCCGAACGAATAGGGACTGCCGTCGACCGCGACCACGATCTTGCCCGCCGGCATCGGCTGGACGTTCTTGACGATCAGCATGTCGGAGTTGCGCACGCGACGGACCACCCGCTCCGTGTTGCTGCCGATCACGCTCTCCTTGACGGCCCCCACTCCCAGGGCTCCCATGATCACGAGATCGTAACCATTGGTGTTGATGTCTTCGGACAAGACCTTCCAGTTGCGTCCCTCCAAAGAGCGGCGTTCGATCGGCAGGTTCGATTCCGAGCACTTCTTGTCCACGTAATCGAGGTATGAGTCCGTGATGATTTGAAGTCCGCGCGTGATCAAGGAATCGTGAATTTGGCGCTGGCGGTCGAGCTCTTTCTCATCGTGATACTCTTCCGGCAGACCGGCCTCCATCTGCTTGAAGCGTTTATCGTGCATTTTGGCCGCGTAGACGTGGCTGCCGATGATCTTGGAACCGAATCGCTTCGCCAAATGGATGCCAAGGTCCACGGCGGCGTTGGAATGGTCGGAATTATCAACCGGGATATAAATGGTCTTATACATGAAGTACTTCCCCCAGGCCCTGAAGAGTACTATGTCCGCGTCATTACGTGAGAATCTCTACGACCGCCGTGCAAGCGATCCCCGAAGAAGTGGGATGATAGCATCGGGCTGAATCCGAAAGCAAGGCGCTCCTCCCCTTGGTATGGAGCCAGATCGGGCAGCCCATCGGATGGGGCAGTCCGTCGGTCGTCATGCCTCAAGGCCGATCACGCGAGCGGGGGACAGGCTTCATGATCCCGCCCGTCCCGGCCTTGGGGAGTTTCTTGTGGATCAGTCAGGAATACGGCAGGATCGTGGAACTGACCGGTGACGTTATTTTGTCGCCACGTGAATCGCCACGATTCCCCCCGTCAGGTTTCGGTATTCCACCTGTTGGAAGCCCGCTTCGCGGAGAATCTGGCACAGCCGTTCTTGGTCGGGAAACGTGCGGATCGAGGCGGGGAGATATTCATATACTCCGGTCGAATCGTGGGCCACCTTTGTGCCGATCCAGGGAAGGAGCGTGAAGGAATACCAGTCGTAGAGGGTTCGAAGCCATCCGTAGACCGGGCGGGAGAATTCCAAACAGACGAAGCGGCCGCCGGGCTTGAGAATGCGGCGGATCTCGGCGACGGCCAGCGGCAAATTGCCGACGTTGCGCATGCAGAAGCCCGTCGTCACCGCGTCGAAGGTGTCATCCGCAAATCCCAACCGTTCGGCGCTCGCCTGCAAACAGGTGATCTTGCCGGCCAACCCCTTGCCGACCACTTTCTTGAGTCCTTCGGCCAACATGGCATGGTTCAAGTCGGACGCGATCACACGCCCGTTGGGGCCCATGCGCGGCTCCACGAGAATCGCCAGGTCGGCGGTGCCGGCTCCCACGTCGAGCGCCAGGCCGCCCTCGACCGGCGCGACGAACGAGACGGCGACTTTCTTCCAACGGTGATGAAGGCCGAAGCTTAAGAGCGTGTTGTTCAGGTCGTACACGCCGGCGATGGCCGTGAACATCCGCTGCACCGCCTGCTCACGTGCCCGGCCGGACCAGGTCGAGACGACCTGGGCTTGCGCTTTCGTCCGTTGCGCGGCGGCGGGGTCCTCAGCTTGCACCATGGGGACCGTGGTAGCATCCGGTTGAAGGTGGTGTCAAGCCGGCTGCTCTGTTGCCGGCCGAAAGCGGTGACGGAGTAGGTCCGGGAGGTGGTTGTCCCGCCCCGGAGCGTGCTTCTTTCGTCAAAACGGCGTATCCTCCGCTGGCTATTCACGATCAATCAGATCGTCTCGTCGCCTTGGAGTTTGTCAAGCAAAAGAGGGCTGGTGAGGGAAGAACTGTGAAGGAGGTCGTGCGATGTTCGGTTCGCAAGCACTCGAAATAGCCCTGAGTCTCTCGCTGATCTATCTGCAGTTGTCACTGGTGTGTTCCGTGTTGAACGAATGGATGGCCGGTTTTCTGAATATGCGGGCCAAGAATCTCTGGGAAGGGGTACGCAACTTGTTGTACGACGCCGAAGGATCGGGGCTGGCTCGGCAACTCTATGACCATCCGTTGGTCAAACATTTGGGACGGGCGGGCCGGTTGCCGTCTTACATTCCTTCTCGCGTGTTTGCCATGGCACTGTTTGATGTGGTCGCTCCCCTTGAGGAGTCGTCGAAGACACAGACATTGACCGCGGTGCGGGCTTCTGTCGCCGCCCTCTCCAATGAGCCGGTCAAACGGGTCCTGCTGAACTTGATCGATGAGGCTGGCGATGACCTCAAAAGGGCGCGCGAGAATGTGGAACGATGGTATGACGACGCGATGGACCGCGTCTCCGGCTGGTACAAAAAGAGAGCGCAATCGCTAATCTTTGTGTGGGCGTTGGCGGTCACGCTGGCGGTCAACGCCGATACGATTTTGATCGTCAACACCCTCACCCATGATGCGACCATGCGCGCGTCACTGGTCGCGATCGCTGAAGCCAAGGCGAAGGAGGCCTTGCCTCCGGATGCTCAACAGACGGCGGAACTCATCGAACAAATGTCCGCTGAGACGAAGAAGTTGGGTTTCCCCATCGGGTGGACACGTGAGCCGGGCCTTCCCACGTCGTTTCCCGAAGAGGTGGGGGCCTGGGCGCTGAAAGTCGTAGGATTGTTTTTGACGACGGGCGCGGTGTCGCTCGGCGCTCCCTTTTGGTTCGATGTCCTCAACAAGCTCGTCAATATCCGTTCAGTGGGGAAAAAGCCGGAACGATCTCAACAGCAGAAAGAGTTGTCTTAGGTCACGCAACGTACCGCCCGGAAGTTCTGGAACGCGGGATTTGAAGCCGCTGTTTCAGAAAGACGGGACCGTCCGTTCCGGTTTCCTTGCGCGGATTCCCCGCATGGTATAATCGGCTTCCATGCCTGGCTCGATCATTGTCAAGGGCGCCCGCGAGCATAATCTCAAGAATATCGATGTCGAGATCCCGCGCGACAAACTCGTCGTCATCACCGGCCTGAGTGGGTCCGGCAAGTCGTCGCTCGCCTTTGATACGATCTACGCCGAAGGGCAGCGTCGCTACGTCGAGTCCCTGTCTGCCTATGCGCGCCAATTTCTGGAACAGATGGGCAAACCGGACGTCGATTCGATCGAAGGGCTGTCGCCCGCCATTTCCATCGAGCAGAAGAGCACCAGCCACAATCCCCGCTCCACCGTAGGGACGGTCACGGAGATTTACGACTATCTGCGCCTCCTGTTCGCCCGGGTGGGCCGTCCGTACTGTTTCCAATGTGGCGAGGAAATCACGGCGCAGACCGTTCAACAAATGGTGGATGCCATCGCCGCGTTGCCGGAAGGGACCAAGTTTCAGATTCTGGCGCCGATCGTGCGCGGGCGGAAGGGAGAATATCGAAAAGAACTGGTGGAGATGCGGAAGGCCGGCTACGTCCGCGCCCGCATCAACGGCACGGTCGTCGATCTTGGCGAAGACATCGTCCTCGACAAACAGAAGAAACATACGATCGAGATCGTCGTCGATCGCCTGGTGATGAAGCAGAGCGACGCCCTCATGCGGCGGCTGGCCGATTCGGTCGAAACCGCGCTCAAACTGGCTGGCGGCTTGGTAGGGGTGTTGACGGAAGACGGTGCGACGAAGCTGTATAGCGACAAACTGGCTTGTATCAAATGCGGCGTCAGCTATCCGGAGATCACGCCGCGCATCTTTTCGTTCAATAGCCCTCACGGCGCTTGCCCGGCGTGCGACGGGATCGGATATCACGTGGCGTCCGGCCATGTCGAGGAAGAGGATTTCACCTTGCTGGACGTCTGCGAGGCCTGTCGAGGGGCCAGGCTGAAGCCGGAGAGTTTGGCAATCAAGATTGAGCAAAAGTCGATTGCCGAGGTGACGGCTCTCTCTGTGAGAGCGGCGGCGGAGTTTTTTCTGTCGCTCAAACTGACGGACCGCGAATTGGTCATCGCACATCGTATTTTGAAGGAAATCCGCGAGCGGCTGGGGTTCCTGATCAATGTGGGCCTCGATTATCTGACGCTGGATCGGGCCGCCGCCACGCTGTCCGGCGGAGAAGGACAACGTATCAGACTAGCCACACAGATCGGTTCCGGTCTCGTCGGCGTCCTCTACATCCTCGACGAGCCGTCGATCGGTCTGCATCAGCGGGACAACCGCCGTCTCTTGCACACGCTGCTCAAGCTGCGGGACCTCGGCAACACCGTGGTAGTGGTCGAACATGATGCCGAGACCATGTCGGCGGCCGATTATATTCTCGACATGGGGCCGGGAGCTGGATCACAGGGAGGGTGCATTGTTGCTCAGGGAACACCCGACGAGATCAAGGCGAATCCCCATTCCCTCACCGGCCAATATCTGGTTGGAGCAAAAACCGTCGCTGTGCCGCGGCGACAACGGAAGCCTAAAGGGTTTCTCTCCGTTGTGGGCGCGAGCAAGCACAATCTCAAAAACGTGACGGCCAAAATTCCCCTTGGTCTGTTCACCTGTGTGACCGGTGTGTCGGGATCGGGCAAGAGCACCTTGGTGCTGGAGGTGTTGTTCCATTCGCTGTCACAGATGCTCTATCACAAAAAGCCGAAAATCGATGGCTGCAAAGAGTTAAAGGGAGTCGAGGCGCTGGATAAGGTGATCGATATCGATCAGTCGCCGATCGGCCGCACACCGCGCTCCAACCCCGCGACCTATACCGGCCTCTTCGGCTCCATTCGCGATCTTTATTCAAACTTGCCTGAGTCGCGGGTCCGCGGCTACAAGCCGGGACGCTACAGTTTCAACGTCAAAGGCGGTCGTTGCGAAGCCTGCCAAGGTGATGGGCTCATTAAAATCGAGATGCATTTCCTGCCGGATGTCTATGTGACCTGTGAGGTCTGCAAGGGCCAGCGATACAATCGTGAAACGCTGGAAATTCTGCACAAGGGCAAGAGCATTGCCGATGTGCTGAACATGACGGTGGATGACGCGCTGGAATTTTTTGAACACATTCCCTTGATCAAGACCAAGCTCCAAACCCTCCATGACGTCGGACTCCACTATGTGAAGCTGGGCCAATCGGCCACGACGTTGTCCGGTGGAGAAGCGCAGCGGGTCAAGCTCTCGCGGGAACTCTCCAAACGGGCGACGGGCCGGACCCTCTACATCCTCGACGAACCCACGACCGGCCTCCATTTCGCCGATGTGCAACGGTTGCTGGACGTGCTGGATCGGCTGGTCGAAGCCGGCAATACGGTCCTGGTCATCGAGCACAATCTCGACGTCATCAAGAATGCCGACTGGATCATCGATCTGGGGCCCGAGGGCGGCGACCGAGGCGGCGAAATCGTGGCGGAGGGGCCGCCCGCTGACGTGGCGAAGGTGAAGCGGTCCTATACGGGACAGGTCTTGAGGGAAGCTGGGATGGATGCGTGCTCGACAGTACTGTAGACTTGCCCATAAGAGATCACCGAGTCTGGTGCACGGATACGCCGGAGACTACGAGTGACGTTTCAAGAAACGGGAGGTGAAACACGATGAGCACGAAAGAACTTCTCGGGGAAGCGTTGAAGCTGAAACCGGAAGATCGCTTTGCGCTTGTGGAGGGGCTCATCAAGAACCTTGATGAGCCGGACAAGAAGCTGGATGACATATGGGTCGAGGAATCGGAGAAGAGGCTCAAGGCGTATAGAGAAGGCAGGCTAGGAGGCATTCCGATGGAAGCGATATTCAAAGAAGAATGATGCGCGTCATAGTCACGAGGTATGCGAAGCAAGAGCTGGAGGATGCAGTCCGTTACTACGAACTTGAGTATGCCGGGCTTGAAACGAGATTCAAGGAGGAAGTCAGAAGGGCTGCATTGCGTCGCCGGGTATCCGCAAGCATGATCGGTAGAGCGTGGCGATGTCGGAAAATGCCTCCTTCACAAGTTCCCATACGAGTTGCTGTACTCCGTGGAACACGATCATATTCTTGTGATAGCGGTCGCGCACCAACATCGGAAGCCAGACTATGGATTGACAGAGATAACACCTAGCAGGACCCTTAACTCAGACTTGCTTCAGTCGCTGCGCGTCGCTTGCCCAATAGACGGGTCAATGTCGGACGGGCTAGAATACTCTGCCGGGCATCCGGATGGTTCAGGAGCTGTTGGGCACGCCGCTATGCGAACGATTATGATCTACACGCGCGTTCTGACACAGCGATAACGGGGCGATGCCGGTCCGTAGAACATGCCCAGGCGTAGGCGGTACTGTGAGTCACGTTGACAAGCGACTGAACCGGCGCAACAATCGCGCGCCAGCTTGCGATCCGCCGCTGCGTCCTATGCCGGTCAGCATACTCCAGTTAGATTCGCCATGAAGCACACCGACTGAGGTCTGCGTGAGTAAGGATGCATTGAATGGGGAGGTTGAGATGGCAAACCTAGCCGAGGTTCTCAGAAATGCCATGAGCCTGGATGTTCATGATCGGGCGACCCTAGCGGAAAGGCTCCTGGCCAGCCTGGAGGAGCTGAGCGAGGAAGAAGCGGAGCGCCTTTGGACAGAGGAAGCACAAAGGCGTTTGGAAGAGTACCGCGCAGGCCGTGCCAAGGCGGTTCCGGCGGAAGCGGTACACGAGAAGGTGGATAGACTCTTCCGGTGACACCTGTCAAGTACCATGAGGCGGCTGAGGAGGAGTTGCTGAATGAAATCGGTTACCTCGAACTCAGAGCCCAAGGGCTAGGGCGACGCTTCTTTGCAGAAGTCCGCCGGGCTGAGCGCCTCATCGCACAATTCCCGGAATCGGCCGAGGAGATTCGGTCGGGCATCCGGAAGCGGATACTCCGGACATTCCGGTACTCGCTTATCTACTCAGTTGAGCAGGAAGGCTTGCTCATCCTGGCTGTGGCTCACCAGAGTCGTCGGCCAGGTTATTGGGTCGGTCGTCACAGCGAGGGAGAAAAAGAATCGGAGGGCAGCGCCTAACACGCCCATGAAGTCGGCCGGCTCCGCTGGCGGCTTATGGCCAATGCGTGACTCGATGTGGCGCTGTCTCCACGACCCGCCATGAAGCATGCAGGCGAGGAGCCTCCCCCCTGCCCACTCGGCACGAAGTGCGGAACCGATGAAAGCGTTCAAGACAACTCAGACCAGCCGCCGATGACTCAATCTGAGGCGCTCTCCATTTTGAAGACGGGTTCCAACGTATTCGTGACCGGCGAGCCCGGGTCCGGCAAGACGAATAGGATCAACGAGTATGTCGCTTATTTGCGCGCGAGAAGAATCGAGCCGGCCATCACGGCCTCGACCGGCATCGCCGCGACGCACATCGGCGGGATGACCGGAGAGGAGATGACGGCCAGGCATGAGCGATTCCTTCGCCGATGCGGTGGGACGGTCCAATCAGAAAACCGCGTGAGTGCACCGAACGCGGCTCGCACGCTCGGCGGAACGATGACGCGGGAGACTCCTCCGTCATCTTCGTGCCATACGCTATTTGCTCTAAGCTCTTTTTAGAGGAGAACCGATGCACACCATTCTACTGCTGACGGTGTCCAACATCTTCATGACCTTCGCCTGGTACGGCCATTTGAAGTACAAAGATGCGCCCCTGTGGGC
>JANDJJ010000077.1 GCA_024330945.1 Nitrospira sp.
TCGGAGCGTTTTATCAGCCGAGAGAAGTCTGGATCGATCCCATGACGCTTCGGACGTTGCCGAAACGCGAGTGGGTGGCCGGACTGGCGGAGGTCATTAAATACGGTATCATTGCGGACGAACAGTTCTTGTCGTATGTCGAACGACACATGCCTGGTCTGCTCAAACGGGAGCCGGCTCCGATGACCGAGGCCATCAAACGGTCCTGTGAAATCAAAGCTGAGATCGTTACGGCCGATGAACGGGAGTCGGACCGACGGCGCATTCTGAACTACGGTCATACGATCGGGCATGCACTGGAGACGCTGGGAGGGTATCGCTCACTGATCCACGGCGAGGCGGTTGGGATCGGCATGGTGCAAGAGGCCGACCTGGCTTGTTTTCTAGGAATCTGCGATCGAGGCGTGGCGGAGAGAATCAGAGCCGTTGTTCGGATGGCTGGGCTGCGCGATCGCATGCCTGTATGGCCGTCAACGAAAATCTGGAGAGCCATGTTGCACGACAAGAAGGTTGCTGGGGGGCGGGTAATTGGTGTTTGGCCTGTTTCTCTTGGCAGGGTGCAGATGGCGCCGATCGACGAATCGACGTTTCATCGGTGGTACAGCGAGGGCCGGTATGACATGACCTTGAGTCGCGGCGCATCAAAAAGGGGGTGGCCCATGACAAAAAGACGGTCCAATTGATGCGAGCCCTTCGGGTTGCCTTGGCTCAGATTAATCCGTTGGTCGGAGACATTGAGGGAAATCTCCGGCTCATACGTTCCGTGCTCAACCAGGCTCGGCAGGTTCACGCCGATCTCGTCGTTTTTCCTGAGCTGGCTGTCACAGGGTATCCACCCCAGGATCTCCTGCTCAAGCCCCGATTTATCGGCGAGAACAAGAGGGCGCTCGACGAGGCGGCGAAGTCATGCGTCGGTTTGGTCGCGGTGGTTGGATACGTGGAGCAAGGTCCGTTGCTGAATCGGTCGGCGGGGTCTCCGCTCGGAGCCGCTCCTGATCGGTACGAATTGTACAACGCGGCCGCGGTTCTGGCCGACGGCCGCCATGTGTGTTCGTCTTACAAGCTGGTACTGCAGGATAATGGGGCCTATAACGAAGGGCGGTATTTCCTTCCCGGTCAGACCAGTCCGTTGTTCGATCTTCACGGTACGGCAGTTGGTGTGGCCATTGGCGAGGGTATTTGGTCATGGGAACGCTCAAGATTGGCTCAAGCAGAGGTGATCGTGAACATCAGTGCGTCCCCGTTTTGTACCGGCAAGCGCCGACTTCGCGAGCAGACACTGGCGGCTCGTGCCAGGGAGAACGGCGCCTTCGTCGCGTTCGTGAACCTGGTTGGTGGACAGGATGAGCTGGTGTTCGACGGCACCAGTGTGATTGTGGATCGAAATGGGATCGTCGTAGCGCGCGCCAGAGCGTTTGAAGAGGACCTCCTGGTGGTGGATCTTCATAGTGAAGAGAAAGCCCCAGACCGTTCGACTCGCAGACGCGCGGGCGAATTGCTAGAGGAGAATGACGGGATGGTCGAACAAGTTGCGCTCAAGGCGCCCGATTTCGCGGCCGTCCGTTCGCCGATCGTGCCTCGTGTGGAGCCGGAGCCCGGCGATCTTGAGGAGGTGTACCGGGCGTTGGTCCTGGGAGTAAAGGATTATGCCGGGAAAAACCATTTCACGGATGTCGTCATTGGGTTGAGCGGCGGCATCGACTCGGCGTTGACCGCCGCTATTGCCGTGGATGCGGTGGGATCGGAACATGTGGTCGGAATCTGCATGCCGTCTCCGTACACGTCCAGAGAGAGCATCGAAGACGTTGCGGATCTGTCGCATCGGCTGGCCGTCGAGTGCGTGACGATTCCGATTACGCCCTTGTTTGAAGCCTATCGCTGCTCACTGGCGCAGGTTTTTCGAGAAACCCCGATGGATCAGGCTGAAGAGAATTTGCAGGCCAGAATCCGAGGGACGATTCTCATGGCGTTCTCCAACAAGTTTGGGCATTTGGTGTTGACGACGGGGAATAAAAGCGAGATGGGTGTGGGGTACGCGACGTTGTATGGCGACATGGCCGGCGGGTTTGCCGTTATCAAGGATGTCCCCAAAACCATGGTCTATGAATTGGCTCGATTACGCAACCGCATGGCAGACGCCCCTGTGATTCCGCAGCGCATCCTGGACCGGCCTCCGAGCGCCGAATTGAAACCGAATCAGAAGGATGAGGACAGCCTCCCACCCTATTCGATTCTGGATCCCATTTTGAGAGCCTACGTCGAAGAAGATCGGTCGATCGAGGACATCGTCGCCCTGGGTTTTGATCGGGAGACGGTCGTGCGCGTTGCCGGCCTGGTCGATCGAAGCGAGTATAAACGACGGCAGGCGCCGATTGGCGTCAAGATCACTCCTCGCGGCTTCGGCGGAGAATGGCGGATGCCGATCACCAACGGCCATCGTCATTTTTGAGACTGATATCCGTATTTTGCGGGCCTTTTGCGGGAGGATGGTTGAGGGGTGTCGTGTCGGTGAGAGTCGTGTCCTTCAATTCTCTTCAGCGGGGCTCCGCTTTTCGGCATTGTGGAAAAAGGGAAAATTGGGCTATGATCCCTGCCTCGCCGGGATGCGTAAATCACCATGCGATGCGCCGATCATGCATCCATGGCGATCTCCCATAGAGGAAAAGGGATCGTGTGTCGAAAAAATCATTCGGCAGGTTGACGATGCCGCCCATTCGGTCGGCGAGGAACGACGTCAGTCTTTCGACCGATTAAGCAGGGAGACGGTGCGATGAAACTGGTGGAAGCCGTCATCAAGCCTTTCAAATTGGAAGAAGTCAAAGACGCCTTGCTTGAAATCGGGGTACAGGGCATGACTGTGTCGGAGGTGAAGGGGTTCGGTCGTCAAAAAGGCCATAAAGAGATGTACCGCGGCCAGGAATATACGATCGAGTTCGTGCCGAAGGTCAAAATCGAGGTGGCTGTGACGGACGCATTGGCTCCACGGGTCATTGAGGCGATCATCCGGGCCGCAAAGACCGGCAGCATCGGGGATGGGAAAATATTCGTCCGGAGTCTGGACTCTGCGGTCCGCATCAGAACCGGCGAGACCGGGGAAACGGCCCTGTGACAGGGTCCTGCCCTTTCGGCGTTAGTCCACCCATCAGACCAGGGAGAGGCATCCCAGGCATTCACGTCGTTACACTCACGGCGGTTCCGCTTGATTCTGAAGCGGTCATCAAGCGTAGGCGGCACTGCACCCCTAACGGCTGGAGATGAGTTGCTCTGATTGAGTTGATGGATGCTTGCTCGACGATGGGGGAGGCGGACTGCCATTCGGGCGGACTATGCGAACGGTTTCTGAAAGGAGGAAAGGATGAACGTGCGCGAGGTATTGGAGTTCGCCAAGAAACATAGGGTGCAAATCGTCGATCTGAAATTCGTCGATTTGCCCGGCGTGTGGCAGCACATGAGCGTCCCCGTGAGCGAGCTGACGGAACAGTTGTTCAAGGACGGATCGGGTCTCGATGGATCATCGATTCGTGGATGGAAAGCCATCAATAACAGCGATTTGTTGCTGATCCCCGACCCGGCGACGGCTTGTCTTGATCCCTTCACCGCGGTGCCGACGCTCAGTTTGACGGGCAACGTGGTGGACCCGGTTTCCCGGCAGCATTATGACCGCGATCCGCGGTACGTGGCTCTGAAGGCCGAAAAGTACCTCCAAAGTACGAAAATCGCCGATACGTCCTACTGGGGGCCGGAGGCGGAATTTTTTATCTTTGACCATGCGCGCTATGACCAAACGAGTCACAGCGGCTATTACTACCTCGATTCCGAGGAAGGTGTCTGGAACATGGGCCAGGAGGGGGTCAATTTGGGTGGGAAGATCCGCCATAAGCAAGGCTACTTCCCCGTGGCGCCGGCTGATACGCAGCAAGACATTCGAAGTGAGATGGTGCTCGAAATGGAAAAAGCCGGCATTGCCGTGGAAAAACACCATCATGAGACGGCGACGGCCGGCCAAGCCGAGATCGATATCCGATTTGACACGCTCGTGAAAACGGCCGACAACATGATGATGTACAAATACATCGTCAAAAACGTCGCGCGCCGGCACGGAAAAACGGTCACGTTCATGCCCAAGCCCCTCTTCGGGGACGCGGGGTCCGGCATGCATACCCATCAGAGCCTGTGGAAAGACGGCAAGCCGTTGTTCGCCGGAAAAGAATATGCGGGCATCTCGCAGCTCTGTCTCTATTACATCGGGGGAATCCTCAAACACGCGCCGGCTCTGGCCGCGTTTACCAATCCGACGACGAACTCCTACAAGCGGATCACGCCGGGATTTGAAGCTCCCGTGTTGCTGGCCTATTCCAGTCGAAATCGCTCAGCCGGCATCCGCATTCCGATGTATTCGCCCAGCCCAAAGGCCAAACGGATCGAAGTGCGGTTTCCGGACCCGTCGTGCAATCCCTATCTCGCGTTCCCGGCGATGTTGATGGCGGGGTTGGACGGTATTCAGAACAAAATCAACCCGGGTGAGCCGGCGGAAAAAGACCTGTACGATCTCGACCCGAAAGAAGCTGCGGGCATTCCCACGATGCCGGGGAGCTTGGATGAAGCGATCGCATGTCTGGAAAAGGACCATCAGTTTTTGCTGAAAGGCGAGGTGTTTACCGAAGACCTGATCGAAGCCTGGATTAAGTATAAGCGGGACAAGGAAATTGACCCTGTCAGATTACGCCCACATCCCTACGAGTTTTTCCTGTATTACGACGTGTAGCGGGTGACAGAAGGAGGCGAAGAAGTATCCGTCGAGCCATGCTGCGGAGAAGCCATGGGCCGGTCAGGGATTCCGGCAGACGATTTCCCCCAGACCGTGATCGACGCTCCGTGGATCGATCGGTTGCCAGTTGGCGTTTTCGATGTACCCGCTCCTTGATTTCCCGGTTGCCATGTTCCGCGAAAACTCAACGACCTGTAAGACCCGAACGCGCCACAGGCGGCAGTCGAATTGCTTATGCGTCGTCGCCGAGAGAAAACGAGGAGTCGGGGACTCTCCCATCCACTGTACGTCCATCAACTGCCAGACCGTGACCAAATTTCCATCTCTGTGAATCGTATCGGGATCATAATGCACGATCTGTTTGCTCTGGGGCTGATGGCGTTTATCGAGCGCAATCCACCCGCCCCACACGGGGGAACCGTGCAAGGCCAAGGCGGCCGGAAGCATGAGGCCGATGAATGGAGCCAGTCGGACGTTCATTGAAACGAGACAGGTTTCGATGGGTCTTTCAACTCTATTTTGCCGTCACTTTGCCTGATTTTGGAGATCGGTTGCAAGTCTCTCTGTGTAAAAGTCGGTCGGCGCGGCGTCATGAATGTCATGAAAATGGTGGATCGGTGGCGCTGCCCGCGTAGCCGCAAAACTGCCTTGAGCCCTCTTCGAGCGTGAGATAAACTTCCTGCGCAGGGAGGGGAAGAAATCATATGCCGAAACAAGTTCGCACGGGATTGACGAGAAGCGATATCTTGAAACGATACATTGAGCGGTTCAAACGACAGCTCGACAAGTTTCAGCCGTTTCTCTCTCGCAAACGGGCGTCCGTGTTGATCGATGATTTCGACGAAGAGGCCGAAGAACTGATCGCGCAAGTCTTCGGGGCCGCCTCCGATCAGGCTGAGGCGTACGTGTACGCCAAAACGGGAGAATCCGCGCTTTTGCCGGAGGAAGCACAGGAAACGGGCGTCCATGACATGGAGCGTGAGAGTCTTCAACAGCGGCGACAGGTCTTGGAAAGCTGCCTGGCTGACTTGGAGATGAGGAGCCGCATCCTGGCGGGCAGACCCGTAATCCAGAAGGGCGGAAGAGAAGAACGGATGCTGGTCCGGCACTACGCATCGTATGATGTACGAAGCATTGCTCAAACGGCGACAATTAAAGAGGCAGGGAAGACATTCCAAAAATATCGAATCGACGTGCTGATCGTGGACGACGGCGCCCGCTACATCGGGATCATTACCGATTCCGATCTGAGTCGAAAAGTCATCGCCAAGGGTCTTGATCCCAATACCACGACGGTGGCGTCCTGTATGAGTCGTTCCATCGTGACAATCGAAGAGGACGAACCCCTGACCAATGCGCTCGCGCTCATGAAAAAACACGTGATCAGGCATATTCCCGTCACCGCCGACGGGACCATCATCGGTGTCTTGTCCGCGTCGGATCTCCTCCGTGCCTTGGAGGACCGACTGGCTTCCTGAACTCCGCCTGAATCGTATCCTGCGTCGAAGCGGCAGGGTGTAATCGGTTCCCCTCCATAACAATCCAAGGCGTTGAATGTCGAGGTTGTACCATCGAGGCCATTCTGTTGGGATCTTCCTTCTGTCTCCTGTGAAAAGGTTGAGGAAAGCATTGAAAAATAGGAAAAATTTGATGTGTGCCACGGCCTGGTTTTTGCTGGGTCGATCATGGCCCTTTGAGTGACATGATCACGAATAGGAGGACTCCCGGATGGCCCAACGAATGTCGGCAGCCGATCTCTATCGGCGCGGGTTGGTGCTGAAAAAAGCGCGCATGTTCCACATGGCGATCGAGGATTTCGAGCAAGCCGTGAGTGATCCGCACTATGCTCCCCAGGCGTACATCCAAATAGCATTGTGCTGGAGGGCTGTCGGTTGCGCTGACGAAGCCGTCGCGGCGTTTCGTCAAGCGGCGGCGTCCCCCATTCTGTCTTCCGAGGAACGGCTGCATGTGTTCTATCACGTGGCCCGGTTGTTGGAGGAGCAGGGCAGGTTTTCTGAAAGTTTGGAATTCTATGGGGTGATCAGAAAAGAAAGTCCCGACTTTGGCGATGTGGCGCTCCGCATCAGGCGTCTCTGCACCGGAAAAGGCGAATCGATGGCGGCGGCTCGTGGTTCGCGTTCGATTCGTCGAGCAATGGGCCCTTCGTGGGGGCTCTGGGTCAAATCGTTTCTCCAGCAAACCGGGCGGTGGCTGGATCGAACCTCTCAAACCGTGCGGAGAGGCTCTGCGAGTCGGATCGGCCACCCTCGGAATCAAGGTCGTGGTGTGAGCGGGCTACGTTCCTTCTCAGGCTCGCATGACGACGCAGGGAATGACCTGACGTTGAAAAAACGGACTGTCGAGCATCGCCGGTGCGAGCGCGTACCGATTCGCCTGCCAAGCTCTTTTGCTGTCAAAGGGCGCATGGTTGCCGGAAAAGGCGAGGTGTGTGACCTGTCTCCTTGGGGATGTCGGATCAGCAGCGCGGTGTCCGTTCCGATCGGCACCGACGTACAGTGCTGCATTTTTTCAGGTCGTTCCGGCGATGCCCTTCTGATTGAGGGGGCGACGGTGCGTTGGATCGGTCCGAGGGAGTTCGGTCTTGCCTTCACCAAAATCAGCCCGGCCGTGCAAGAGCAACTGGTGCGGTTGTGCAGAGCCGCCGCCTGACAACCGATCGTGCGGAGGCGGTTTTTTCGCCGCATCCGCCCTTCTTATGCCTCGTGTGAAGCTCCCCGGGTGAAGAGGATGAAACTACGGCGACGGTGGGAAACGGAAGTGTGCGGGCAAAAGAAATCAGGGAAGCGCCGCCGAATGCGGCTCTTCGGATTGGACCCTCTCAGACTTCTCTAGGAAACCGGCCGGTCGGGGAGAAGCCGGCCGTAACTCATAGTCGAAATTCCGGCGCCGCAAGGAAATCGCTCCTTGCCGGCTCAAGGTGTCCACACTCGTAAACACCTGGCTCCAAGTCCATTCCGGCAGGCACGACAGCAGTTCCTCGAGCGAAATAGCCCCTCGTGCATGAACAAGGGCCAAGATTCTCGTTTCCGTGTGCTCCGTCACGATGCTCATGTGGGGCTCCCAAGGGCTGAAAAGGCGATGATCATGTGGCTGCGCACTCCCTTCACGTCTTCCGAGCCCGGGCATCTGCGGGATCGAGACCATGCAACCGGCCCCATAAGGAAAGGCCGCCGGACACGAGCAATTCTCTCGACCAGGCTGTCGGGCATGCTAAAAGTCATCGGTTGAGACCGGGCGGAGAAGATCCCGAACCGACAGTATCCCTACGACGGCGTCGGCCTTGCGCACCACGAGATGCCTGACACCGTATCGGTACATCAGCTCGGCCGCTTCCGTAATGGGACGTCGCTCATCGATGCCGATGAGCGGGGCGCTCATGATCACGCCGATCGGAAACAACGACGGTTCTTGGCCGTTCCCCAACACTTTCCTCACGATGTCCGATTCCGTCACAATCCCGACAATGTGGCGATCATGTTCCACCAGAATGCTGCCGACGCGGTGGGCCGACATGGACCGGGCCGCTTCGACGGTGGTCATCGTCCCGGATCCTGTCACCAGCTTATGATTCATGAGTTGTCCGACTGTGACCATCGATATTCCCCCTTGGTGAGACGTTCGTCAAGAAATTTGTCCTTCCTATTTGGAGACGATGGTATCGGCCGTGCATTGCGGGATCATAGCGGCTTTGTAAAGCTTGCGTTAACCCCGCCGGTCGCGTCACGGCAGCCGGCGTTGACAAAGAGGGGAGTCTGCACAACGATTGCGGGCCTAGGTACGGCTGTCGAGGCGGACCGTGCGAGCCGCGTCTGTTTGGCTGTTCACCCCGAAGCTTTGCCATGGCCATACCGGATTACCCATCAATCATGCTTCCCCCGCTCCGTTTTGCTGCCGATGACAAAGAACATTCCCTCCGGGAGGCAATCGAGAGCGTGTCCCGTGAATTCGAACTGGCGGAAGACGAGAAAAAGAAGCCACCCTGTCATGTCGCTCCTCTCCCTGCTTTTGTAGGGTGACCGGCTCTCACGGCTTCCCAAACATCCGTTCAAAGAACTCTCGCGTTCGGCTCATGTGTTGCTCGATGTCGGTCTGGAGATGGCGGGCGCCGGCCTGCCAGTCGTCGGTCATGTAGCCAACGCGACGGGCGAGAAAGATGAATTCGTCGGACTCAGGCGGCGGGAGCACCAAATCCTTGGTGTTGCCCCGCACCATGCGAAGTCCGTCGATCAACATGCGGATAAACAGATACGCCTTTCGCAGATCTTCTCCCGTTGCGGGGGCAATGAGGCCGCCGTCGATCAGTGCCGCCAATGCTTGAAGCGTGTTCGGGGTGCGCAGGCGCGGGTTTTTGTGTCCGTGCATGAGCTGCAGATACTGAATGGCGTATTCGATGGTCACGATCCCGCCGTGGCTGTGCTTCAGGTTTACCTGGCCCGGTTTGACGAGCTGGGCGATTTGCTGGCGGCGCAGCTCCAGCGCGGCGGCAAGGTCCCAGGGAGTGCCGCTATAGACATAACGGTCCCGGTGGGCCTCCACTTTCTTGCCGAGGGCCGCGTCCCCGGCGACGAACCGGAGTTTGATCAGGGCTTGCCGCTCAAACGGCGCGGCCAGGCCGCCGGGGCTATAGTAGGAGCAGATTTCGTCAAAGGCGTTGGCCAGCGAACCCTTGTCGCCGTGGGGCCGCAGGCGAACGTCCAAGTGGAAAATGCCTTCCCGTTTGGCCTCGATCCATTGCAGAAGCTCTTGCGCCAGTCGCTCGAAGTACTCGCTGTTGTCGATGGATCGTTTTCCGCTCGTGCGGCCGGATCCCTCGTACACGAAAAGCACCTCGATGTCCGACGCGTATCCCATTTCCCGCCCGCCGAATTTGCCGGCTCCGAAAATGGCGAAGGGACAGGGTGTCTTGTCGGCAAGCTTGGGGGAGCCGTGGAGCCGGTTGAGTTTGTTGCGACAATCGACGAGGGCACGCTCGACAATCACCTCCGCCAGTTGGGTGACAGCCAAGGAGAAGTCCGGGAGGCTGGTCGAAGGCTCGACGATGTGTTTCATGTCGATGCGGAACAGCTCGTGGTCCTTGAATTGATTCAGGGCCGCCTTTTTGGCTTCGTCGGTCTTGGCTTTGTTGACGACCGCGTTCAGCTCTTTGCGCAACGCGGCTGGCGGCTTGACGAGCGGCTCGTCCCGGTAGTTTTGCAGCAGCGGCAGCAGATTGTCGTACTGCCGACGGAGGAAATCTTCCCAGAGAAAATCGCTTGCGCCGAGCAGGCGCGCAAGGCCGGGAAGACTTTTCTTGTCGCTCACGAACGACAGCGCTTTCCGCGCGCGCTTGCCGTGATCTTGCACGATGAGGTCGAGGAACTGATCGAACGATTCCAGGGCTTTGGCCGGATCGGGCGCCCACGTAAGAGCGTGAGTGAACTGCTTGATCAGCACGGCGGTCAAGCGAAGCTGATCCTGTTCGGCGTGATCCAGCAGCTTGTGTCCGTGCCGATTGCGGACAAAAAATCGATCGTGGATCTTCGAGCCCGCGCTCTCCACCCGGGCTTTGCTGACGTAGATGTTGCGCATGGCCAAGGCGTTGGCGAAGGCGTACAAGAACGCGGGCGTATCATCGGACTGAATGTCCATGACCGTATCGGTGGGGGAGCAGCCGTTGTCGAAGGTGATGTGTACGGTGTGGAGAAGGCCGCCGAAGGAGCCGCGTCGTTTGCCGAGTTGCTCGATC
>JANDJJ010000078.1 GCA_024330945.1 Nitrospira sp.
GAGGCCTATGCCTGTTCGCTGGCCGAAACGTGGGGAGCCGAGCTGACGATCATGAGCGTCTTGGAATTCGATCCGGGGCTGAACCCGGACTACCCGGTCAACCAATTGTACTTAAACGAGTTGATGAAACAGGCTACACAGGATTTGGACGCCGCCAAGGGGCGCGTCGGGGAGCGGGGGCTCGTCGTTCGGTCACGTCTTGCCAGGGGTATCCCCAGCAAGGAGATCGTGGCCGCGGCGGAGGCGGAGAAGGTGGATCTCGTTGTGATCGGGACGGCGGGAAAGAGCGGGCTCGAACACGTTTTGCTGGGCAGCACGGCCGAGCGCGTGATTCGGACGTCGCCTTGCCCGGTGTTGGCCGTTCGGGCCGAGCGGTCGGGGCTCGAGCAGGTCGATGAGCGGCAAGCTCGGCCTGTGCTCAAGAAACTGCTGATTCCGGTGGATTTTTCCGACTGCTCGCTTGACGCGCTGGAATATGGGATCGTGGCGGCCCGGAGGGCGCACGCGTCCGTCACGGTGCTCCATGTTTTGGAGCCAGTTTCGTACGGATTGGATTTTACGCTTGTCCACTCGGACACGAGACGGCGCCGGGACGCCGTCGAGAGACGACTCGCCGAGATCGCCGGTGCGGTGAATGCCGCGGGGGTGCCCTGTGAATATCTGCTGCGGGGAGGGCTTCCCAATGATTCGATTCTTGAAGCGGTGCGGACCCTGCCGATCGATATGATCGTCATGGGCACGCACGGGCGGCGGGGTCTGTCGCACGTCTTGTACGGCAGCGTGGCCGAATCTGTACTGCGGAAGTCCCCCCGCCCCGTTCTGATGGTGCGCAGTCCAAAATTTCGACCGAACCAACGTCGTGTGTTGTCGGCCGTGCCTGCCGATCAGTGACTGTCAACCGAAACCCAGGAGTGTGTCATGCGCGCGAAGACGAAGAAAACCGGTCCTTCGAAAGGGCGGTCATCGGCCGCCGTTGCCGCCTCCGTTTCGAATAAACCGATCGAATTGCCGGACGGGATGTGGGAGCGAATCGCGAAAAAGGCTTACGAATTATGGGAGCAGCGGGGACGTCAGGATGGCAATGACCTCCGCGATTGGTTCGACGCGGAGGCCATCGTGATGGAAGAAATCCATGAAGCTCGGGAGTGAGCGGGCGGCGGGGTTCTTTGTTCCGCTTCCTCCGTCCTTGGCCTCGGTGCTGGCGCGGCTTGACGCGCTGTCGCGCAAGCCGGGTTTTTCCCTTCAACGTGAACTGGCGTTGGCGCGGGCGCTCAAGCCGTATGTCGGAGAAGGCATGGGCGGCGTCATTATGCCCCTGGCGCAGGAGACCGAGCTGGCCGGTCTGTTCTTGGTCTGCGATTTTTACCCCGAAGACGGACAGTTGAGCCTCATCGAACAGTTGCGGGACGTCGTCACCGAACATATTCCTGACGAGGAACGGGCGTGGCTCGATCCATTGAAACATTCCCGCATGGACGTGTTCGAGCTGGTGTCGTCGGACTCTACGCGGATGACGGCGCGGTCTCTCGGCGATGGAGCGACGGTTCATCTGCCCGGAGGGGATTTCATCAAGGATGCGCCGCCCGGGTCCGGAATCCTCACCCGCGTCATCGGCCGGCCGGGCGAGGGGCCGTCCGTCGCTGTATGGGGCGGATGCGGGTTGATCCTGTCTCCGGAGGATACGAGGACAGTGATGGAGACGGTCGCCGACTGGCGGCGCGAATTGGAGATCGAGACCGGGTCCTTTACGCTCGGAGAATGGAAGGAATTCGCCAAACGATACGGCTATATGCTGCTCTGGGCGTTCGCACAGTTGCGTCTTGACGCGCTGGTGGACGCCGTCGTCCACATCCGCTATCGTGGCCCGGATGGTCGGCCGTACCTTTATGCCGTGGCTCTCTACGATCACCATGAGCGTCGGGTGTTTGCCGACCAGTTGTCGGCCATGAAAGAGTTGGAGCCCGAACAATCCACCCATCGATTCGCGGGCGAGGGTGCTGGTTCAGGTCCCCCGCCGGCCTCCGTGTGGGTTCAGCGGGTCGAGACCGGAGCCGGAATGGAGACTGTGGCGAGGCTGACGTTGACGTCCAGCCAGTTGATCGTGGAATGCGACGGCCCTGAGCGGCTCGATCGGATCAAACATGAATTGGCGGCCTCCTTGGGTTTTTCCTTGCACTTTCGCGGCGAGACGGTTGAACCGCCGGCACGAAAACTGTCGGTGGCCGACCTGACGGCCGGTAATCCGCCGGCTGTGGTGGTGACGCCGGAAGAAGACCGCGTCCTCCTGGCTCGGTTTTTGGAAAAGGCCTATTTGGAGTGGGCGGACCAGCCGCACGTTGCGCTCGGCGGCCAAACGCCGCGTCACGCCGCCGAGCGCCCGTCGATGCGCAAAGCGGTCTGTGCGCTGATCGATGAAATGGCCGCACACGATCCGGGCCGCCGGCGAACGGGCTTGCCCGCGTTCGAGTACAATCGTCTTCGGGCCCACGTCGGCCTGGATGAAGTGTCCGAGTAGCCAGGCCGATCGATCGAGATCGACACCGAGAGCGCTACAGGGAAAGATGCAATCGTGTCCCAGATCTCTACGAAAGGGTCGGGCTGGCGCGGGTGGAAGGAGGGTGATGATGGCTTCGCAGCGGACCGTGATGGGGATTCTGGTCGGAGGGGGGCCGGCGCCAGGGATCAACAGCGTCATCAGCGCCGCGACGATCCGCGGTATTCTCGGCGGAGACGACGTGATCGGCATCCTGGACGGATTTAAATGGCTGATGGAGGGAGGCACCGGCCAGGTGAGGCCTCTCTCGATCGAGGAAGTCAGCCGGATCCATTTTCAGGGAGGCTCTTGCCTTGGCACCTCGCGGGCGAATCCGACGAAATCATCGGATCATATGGACAATGTTCTGTTCGCGTTGTCGGGGCTCGGCGTCACGCGGCTGGTGACGATCGGAGGAGATGACACGGCGTATTCGGCCATGAAGGTGGAGGAGCGGGCGGCCGGCCGCCTTCAGGTCGTTCACGTGCCGAAGACCATCGACAATGATCTGGATCTTCCCTACGGTATCCCCACCTTCGGATTTCAAACGGCCCGTCACGTCGGGGTCGAAATCGTCAAAAACTTGATGGTCGACGCCCGCACCACCGCGCGCTGGTATCTGGTGGTGACCATGGGGCGCAAGGCGGGCCATCTGGCCTTGGGGATCGGCAAGGCGGCCGGAGCCACGGTGACGATCATTCCGGAAGAGTTTCGGGAGCGGCCGGTTCGCTTGCGGAAAGTCGTCGACGTTCTGCTGGGGGCCATGGTGAAGCGAATGGAACAGGGGCGGGCGGACGGCGTCGCCGTGTTGGCCGAGGGGGTGATCGAGATCCTCGATCACCGTGATCTCGGAGGGCTGGACTACGTCGAGCGCGATGAGCACGGCCATCTGCGGTTGAACGAGGTGGACATCGGGGACGTGTTACGGCGGGAACTGACGAAGCAGCTCAAGGCGATGGGACTGTCTCTGACGCTCGTGGCGAAGAACGTGGGCTATGAGCTGCGCTGCGCCGATCCAATTCCGTATGACATCGAATATACCCGCGATCTCGGCTATTGTGCTGCGCAGTTTCTGCTCGACGGCGGAACCTCGGCGATGGTCTCGATTCAAAACGGCCGGTTCACCCCGATTCCGTTCAAGGACATGGTCGATCCTGCCACGGGGCGGACCAAGGTCCGAATGGTCGATATCGACTCGCCGTCGTATCGGATCGCCCGGCAATATATGATTCGACTGAAGGCGGAGGACCTGGATGATCCGCAAATCCTCGGCCGGTACGCGGCCATCACCGGCCTGTCCGTCGATACGTTTAAGGATCGATTCGCTTGGACGGTTTGAGCGACAAGGGATGCAGAAAGGATAAAGGCATGAAAATTTTGGCGGCGACGGATGGGTCGAAGTTCGGTCGATGGGCGGTCGAGTGGTCGGCGCAGATTCCGTTTGCCGTCAAGCCGACGATCCGAGTGCTGCACGTCGTCGATGTCGCGGGGTTGCGCGCGCCTTTTTTGGTGCAGCCCGTCATCGTGGGAACGGAGCGGTACATCCAGGCCGAAGTGAAACGGTTGGAGGCGTATGCCCGGGGCACGAAGCAGGAGGCGGAGACCTGGCTCAAGGAGTCTGGGGTGAAGGGGACCGTGGTCATGGATCGCGGCGCCGTCGCGGAGACAATTTTGAAGCATGCCAAACGCGGCGTGCAGTTGCTGTCCCTGGGATCTCGGGGGCTGGATGCTCTGGATCGGTTTATGCTCGGCAGCGTGTCGAATTATGCGATCCATCACGCGCCCTGTTCCGTCTTGGTCGTGAAGGAAGCGCCCCGCCCCGTGCGGCGAATTTTGCTGGCCGTTGACGGATCGTCGGCGTCGGAGAAGGCGGTGAGGTTTCTGCTGCGGCACCTCAACCCCACGCCCGACGATTCCGAGCAGGAACCGGTGTCGGTGACCGTCACCCACGTGATGCCGTTTCTCAAGTATCCGGAGCTGCGCGAGGCCGGCAAGTTGTTGGCGCAGCGGTACGAGGAGAAGGTGGCGAAGGCCGGGTTTCAGGTAGAGGAAGCGATGCGATTGGGGAAGCCCGCCAGCGAGATTCTCGCGCAGGCGAAACGCTGGAAGGCCGATTTGATCGTGACCGGCGCCAAGGGGCTCGGCGCGATCGGCCGTGCATTGCTCGGAAGCGTTTCGACTCGGGTCGTGCAACATGCCTCGTGTTCGGTCCTTGTTGTCCGATGATCGGCGGGGCTGGGCAGAACGCTCGGTCCGTCAGGTCGGCGAGCCGCTGCCAAGTGTACGTTGACAAGAGAATATCGACAAGGCTGTCGTCGTAACGAGAGAGGAAATCCCTCATAGCGGAAAAGCGGAGAAGCACTTCCGCACCCTGCGCCTGCCGGCCGAAGATGCGAATCGCATCAAGGCTTGACGGGTTCGAGCCGCGCGCCATAAACTGCCCGCCTGACGTCAAGCGCGATCAACACAACGATTCAGACTCACTACCTCAAGAGGCGGTGTATGGCCCTGTCGACGAAGATGAATCAAGACCCTCTTCCGGATCGGTTGGTGGCGGGATTATCGAAAATCGGGTTGGCGATGAAGAGCCGAACGTGGAGGCGGCAGGGGCGAAAAGGGGTCGGCCCCTTGCAAATGCAGGTGCTGACCTATCTGCGGTCCTGTCATGACCGGGCGGCGACCGTCTCGACGATCGCGCGGGAATTGGCGGTGAAGCTCCCGACCGCTTCCGAGGTCATCAGAACGCTTGCCGAAAAGGGATTGGTCCGTCGTCGCCAGAACGAGGCCGATCAGCGCATCGTCAAGGTTCATCTGACCGCCAAGGGAGCGAAGGCGGGAAAGACGGAGAGTGCGTGGCCGGAAGTGCTGGCGGCGGCGACCGAACAACTTTCTCCCCAGGAGCAGGTCGGCCTGTTGACGGCGTTGGTGAAGCTCATCCAAGTTCTTCAACAACGAGGGGAAATCCCCGTCGTCCGCACGTGCGTCTCGTGCGCCCACTTCCGACCGAACGAGCATGAGGGAACCGATCGGCCCCACCACTGCCGCTTTTTCGATGCGCCGTTCGGCGATCAAGCCCTCCGTCTCGATTGCCCAGAATATCTCCCCGTGCAAACCGTCCGCGCAAAGGGAGCCTGAAGTTTACGGTCTCATGACGGACCGGTCTCGAATCACGCGAGATACTTCGTCGGACCGGCTAAGGGGCCGGTATTTCCACCTCGCTCGTGTAGAGCGAGCGGTCCGCTTCGATCCGGGAGAACAAATCGTCCAACGCCAGTTTGAGCGCCGCTTCGATGGGGTCGCGGTCCGATGCGGTGACCCATCGGGCGATCGAGCCGGGGGCGGAGCCTTCGGCGATGTAGGTTTTAATCGGTCGGCCGGTCTCGCTCATCTCCGCTTGCACGCGGACATGATAGTGATAACGTCCCTGCCGGGAGGTCAGGGTTAGCTTGGTCCTCACCTGCAACGTGAGGTCGGGCCGGTCATTCACGATCGAGGCGAAGGTCTTCCGTTGTTCCGCGTAGCGCACGATCGCCCGATGCAAATCATCCCGCGACCATTCGAGCAATGTGATGCCCGGTCGATGGTCCGCGCCTTCGAGCGATAAAGAGCGGATGGCGATCTGCAAGGATTTCGAGATGGGGACCGCCGCCGGGGCGGTGGGGATGGGATCGACGTGGATGCGGTGGGCGCAGCCGCCGGAGAGGAGCAGGCAAAAAACGACGAGCCGAAGAAGCAGGGGGCTGGTCCAAAGAACATGGGCGGAGAGATCGCCGGTGATGCGGGTGATCTGTGAGGAGACGGGGCGTTCTTTTGTCATTGCGTGTGTGGTTCGGCAAGGGCCGTTGAGAGTCACGCGCTGAGAGCCGCGGTCGGCTCAACGACGGCGGAGTCTATCATACGTGCGCAAGAAAAGCCCTTGAACCGATCGTGATCGCTGAGCTATCTTACCTCCCGCCCATCGGAAGTCGATTCTTCAGCCCCAGGGGGAAAAAATTCAGCGGTGAAGCTTGACGACCTTCAAGCCGAGAGGAGGAGGATATGAGCAAGAGTCTAAAAGGAACAAAAAGTTACGAGAATCTCAAACACGCCTTTGCCGGCGAATCACAAGCCAACCGGCGGTATCTCTATTTTGCGCGACGCGCCGACATTGAAGGGTATCCGGACGTCGGCGGGCTCTTTCGCGACACTTCGGAGGCGGAAACCGGCCATGCCTTCGGCCATTTGGACTTTTTGAAAGAAGTGGGAGATCCGGCGACCGGCAGTCCGATGGGCAATACCGAGGCCAATCTCAAGTGCGCCATCGAGGGCGAAACCTATGAGTACACCCAAATGTATCCGGGAATGGCCAAGACGGCGCGTGATGAAGGGTTCCCTGAGTTGGCCGAGTGGTTTGAGACGCTGGCGAAGGCCGAACGTTCGCACGCCAATCGGTTTCAGAAGGGCCTGGACAATCTGAAATAGAGCCGGGCGTTGAGTCAGCCGTCGGCGCGGCCGCTTACGAGGCTCGAGCCGACGGCTCACCGCCTGTGCCATCTCCCCCCCCATGAAGGGCTTGAGCCTCGTCCGACCCATCGACTCGCAACAGCTCCAGAAAGAAACGCTGCGGATCTATGAAGTCTGCGACGGCTGCCGCCGGTGTTTTAATCTCTGCCCCTCGTTCAATACGTTGCTCGGTCGGATCGACGACTACGAGGGAGACGTCGCCAAGTTGACGGACGCCGATCATCGGCGGGTCGTGGACGAGTGCTACTACTGCAAACTCTGCTTCAACCATTGTCCCTATACGCCGCCCCATCACTACGAAATCGACTTCCCTCATCTCATGGTCCTTTGGAAAAAGCATCTGGCGGCGCAGCGCGGCGTCCGATGGCGGGATCGCCTGTTGGCCAAGACGGACCTGCTCGGGAAATTGGGCGGGCTTGCCGCTACCGTGACCAACGGCCTGTTGCGGAATCGACTGGTGAGGCTGTTCATTGAAACGGTGGTGGGGGTCCATCGTGACCGGCAGGTGCTCCATTTTGCCGGCGAGACGTTTCCCCGCTGGTTTCACCGCCGCGTGCGGCCTCAAGCGACCGGCGCCCCGGTCCGCAAAGTCGCGCTGTTCTCGTCCTGTCTTGTCAATTATCAGGCTGCCGATATCGGCAAGGCGACGGTGCAGGTGCTGGAGAAAAACGGCGTCCACGTCGTGGTGCCGGAACAGCGGTGTTGCGGGATGCCGAATTTCGAAAACGGAGACATGGAAGCGATTCAAGCAGCCGCTCGTGCCAATGTCGCCTGGCTCCATCCCTTGGTCGCCCAGGGATACGATGTCGTGGTGCCGACGGCGAGTTGCAGTTTGATGCTCAAACGCGAGTATCCGGAGATCCTGTCCGATGAGCGGACCAAACAGGTTGCTGCACGGACCTTCGACGTCTGCGAATATCTATTGATGATGAAAAAAACGGGGCAGTTGGCGACCGATTTCGTGACGAACCCCGGCCGCATCGCGTACCAGATGCCCTGTCATTTGAGAGATCAAAACATCGGCTTCAAATCGAAAGAATTGCTGGAAACGGCCGGCGCGCGGGTCAATCTCGTCGAACAGTGTTCCGGCCATGACGGGTTCTGGTCGGCGAAGCAAGAGTTCTTTCCCCTTTCGATGAAGATCGCGACGAAGGCCGTGCGCATGATCCAACAGGCGCCGGCTGATCTGATCGCTTCCGATTGCCCTCTAGCCGGATTACAATTGGACCAAGCCGGGGCGTCCGCGCATGTCGGTGGCAAGGCGACCAAACACCCGATCCAGATCGTTCGCGATGCCTATGGCCTCTTGCCCGATCCGTAAAGTGAGCCATGAAAGTCCTCACGCAGAGTGATATTTTGTCAATCGAAGACTATGAGCGCCAGCGGACTGCTTTTCGAACGAGGATCATCGAGCTCAAGCGCCGCAGGCGGATTTCCGTCGGCCCGCAGATCACCTTGATTTTTGAAAATCGAGAAACGCTGCACTTTCAAATTCAGGAAATGCTCCGCGTCGAGCGGATTACCGAGCCGCACAAGATCCAGGAAGAGCTGGACGTGTACAACGCGCTCCTGCCGGCTCCCGGCGAATTGAGCGCCACCCTCTTGATCGAGATTACCGAGCAGGCCGAAATGAAAATGTGGCTGGATCGGTTCATCGGCCTCGATCACGGGGAGAAGGTGGCGATCGTTGCGGGTGGTGAACGGATCTATGGAGACTTCGAGGGGGGACGCAGTCAAGAAACCAAAATCAGCGCGGTTCATTTCGTCAGGTTCCGGCCTGGTCCCTCTATGAGAGACACGTTTGCGGATCTCAGACAGCCTGTGTCATTACAGGTCGATCACAACGGCTATCGCGAAGAAGTGCCGGTTCCCGGTAGTATGAGAGAAGAATGGCTGTCCGACTTGAGCGACAGGTCTGAATGAGGCCGATGACTCACCACTGAAAACGGAGAACGAGGAACTCAGCACTCTTCCCCATGCCATCCGTCTTACTGACCAAACGTATTGAGTTCGCCGCGTCGCATCGCTACGTCAAGCCGGAATGGAGCGAGGCCAAAAACCGGGCCGTGTTCGGGGCCTGCTACAACCCGCCCGCACACGGCCATAACTACCTGCTCGAAGTGACCGTGCGAGGCGAAATCGATCCGGTCACCGGCATGGTCGTCAATTTGTTCGATTTGAAACGGGTGCTGCTCGACGTGCTGGAGGAATTCGACCACAAGAATCTCAATCTGGACATGCCCTATTTCAAGGATCGGATTCCCACCTCGGAGAACTTCGCGCGATTGCTTTGGACGAAACTGGCCCCGCAGCCGGACATTGGAATGTTGCACGCCGTTCGCCTGTATGAGGACGAAGATCTCTCCGCCGAGGTCACGGCGGCGGGGCTTGATGTGGCGTCGGTGACCAGGCGCTACTCCTTCACCGCCGTCCATGACGACAATCAGGGCCACACCTGGGATCTCCACGTGACCGTTCATGGGGCGATTGATCCAGTGACCGGCATGGTGACCAATATCACCGATCTTGACCGACTCGTGCGTGAACAGGTGGTGCAGCCGTTCAACAAGCAGGATCTTCGGAAGGTCCTCGGCATCCAGACTGCCAGCGGCTCAATCCTGGTCAAAACAATCTGGGATCAGCTGGCCGGACAGCTCACGGATGGAACCCTCGCCAACGTCCGTCTCGATCAAACCCGCGACCTCTCCTTCAACTACGCCGGGTGACAGGCGATCTGTCCGAGCCCCACGCATCACTGCGGCATCTCACTCATCCTGCGTGTCTCGTTTGACGTGCCGGGGTTTCGCAACGACATGACTTCCGGCTGGGAAAGGGATATCCTTCGACCGCGATGATTGTGCTCGGTGGCCTGATACCGGCTCGATGAACCTGACCCCATACCACGCGAAATACTTGGCGCATGAACTGACCCGGCGCTGTGCCTCGGACAGCGTCGAGAAGCTGGCGGGCGTGCTCGCCGATGCGCAGGTCGATCTCAACCCTCACCAGGTTGAGGCGGCGTTGTTCGCCTTCCGCAGTCCCTTCTCGAAGGGGGCCATCCTGGCCGATGAAGTGGGCTTGGGCAAGACGATTGAGGCCGGTCTGCTGCTGGCCCAAAAGTGGGCCGAGCG
>JANDJJ010000079.1 GCA_024330945.1 Nitrospira sp.
TTTGTTTCAGTGTTGAGGGCGGTCCCCGGCTGTCGGGTGATACCGCCGTCGGCCAACTATGTGTTTGTGGAACTGCCGCGGGGGTGGCGAGCCACAACCGTGACTGAACAGCTCAAGCGTCAGGGGTTGCTGATCCGCGACTGCTCGTCGGTCCCAGGAGCCTCTGCCCGGGCGATTCGTCTCGCTGTGCGATTGCCATCGGACAATGATCGGCTGGTGGCGGCCCTTTCAGGGATGCTGGAGAATTCCAATGGCTGACATCATCGCCGGCTCTGTCCGCACCGACTATCGGGTGGTCGATCGAACGTTGATTGTTGATCTGGGAGGACGGCGAAGGGTGCTCTCATCCGCTCCTCAGGGGGGAGGAGTGGCTCTGGTGTCGTATGTCCTGAATCATCAGGTCGATGGTCACGATGTGACGCCAAACGGGCACCCTCGGCGGTTTGGGGATCCGGCCCGTTGTTTGAGACAGGTGGCTGCTCGATACGGTCTCAAGGGAACAACGGTTGGCTTGATGACGGCGGTGCCAATGACGCAGCTCGTCACGGCCCGGTACGAAGCGGAACCGCTATGGATTGAGTGTTTCGCAACGGTTGGGGTCACCAACGCGGTGCGGGCCGGGGAAGTAGGAACGAAGAGGGCTGCGCGGCAGGCCGAGCTGGTTTCGATGGTTCCTGGCACCATCAATCTGATCCTTCTCACAAACGGCAACCTCTCGACCGCTGCGATGGTGGGAGCGGTCCAAGTGGCGACCGAAGCCAAGACCGCCGTGCTGTTGGAGGCCGGCGTGCCCAGCATGCTCAGCGGCTCTTCCGCCACGGGGACCGGCACGGATGTCGTGGTCATTGCCTGTTCCCTGAAGGGGGAAGGCCCCTTTTGCCGCTATAGCGGAACCCACACGGTCTTAGGAGCCTTGATCGGCCAAGCGGTCACCTACTGTGTTTCTGCCGGATTGCGGAAGGCGACGCTCTGGAAAGAGACTCGCGCAAATGGTAAGCGCTGATTTCGTGACTTGCCCGATGTCATTGCCGAGCCCTACCGGTGCCCTCTGATTGCCCCTCCATTGCGCCTTTCGCCTGATAAGCGGGATCGGCAACGAGACCCACACCGTCTTTTCGCGATCCGATCCATGCCGATCTTCCCTGTCGCCTCATAAAGCGGACGTCATCCATCCTACCGACCGAAGCGATCACCTTCTTCGCGATGAGATGGCGCGATTTCTTGCAAACCAACGCCAAGTCGCTACACTTGGGAAAGTATCTCGTCTCCAAGATGGTTCCTCTGCTCAATCGCGGGTGATCGAGCGTTTATCTCCCCTCGTCACGTGGTGATGCCGATTCAAAAGATGTGAGAGCGCGATGGCTTGGGAGAGACACAGAAGACCATGGAAACGATAGACAAGCCCGTTGAACCTTGCGCCGGTTCACACTCAGACCTTGCCAAGTCCGGCCACTCGCGCCGCGTCTGCCTGCTTCCCGTCGGCCAAGAGTATCTGGCGGTTGAATTGGGCTTTCTATGCGAAGTGATCAAGGTGAAGGAGATTACGACCGTTCCAGGTATGCCTCCCGTTCTGGCCGGAGTGACCACTTGTCGAGGCGCTGTGGTCCCGCTGGTCGATCTGCGGCTCTTGTTGGATTGGTCGAGTCCCACGGCGCCACGGTATGCTGTCGTGATGAGGCAAGGCAAGGTCCGGTTCGGCATTCTGACAGGCGACGTCCCTGAGATACAAACCATTCAGCGCGGCGACGTGCCGGAAGAGTCGTGCGGCGAGTCGTCAAACGATCGCCCGCTCTTGACGGATTTTGTAAACGTGACGGGAAGGAAATGTAGGCGACTGGATCTCTCGGCGCTCCTTGCGACGATTGAGTCCCTGCCGACGCGGCCTGCAATCGGGAGTGGTTGAGGAAAAGGCCGAGATGAGTTTCAGGCAATCTGTATGAGGCGATGGAGGTCCGATCATGGCAAGGTATGGGCGGTGGATAAACAAGTCGATTGAATCTTGGTTCGGGAATCTCAAAGTTCTTCATAAGTTAATGATCGGAGTCGTTGTTGCCGGTGTCATGATGAGTCTCCTTGTTTGGATCGGGCTGAGCGGCATCAATCGCCTAAAAAGCAATGTGGATTCCGTTTCCACCCGGTCTATTGGGGCCCTCTCGCAGATTTCGATGAGCGGCAACAATTTGGCTCTGTACCAAAGCGTGTTGCCCGGCCTGGGTCGGCATACCGACAAAGCGGACTTTGACGATGCCGTCGGCAAGCTTGGCGAGTTAAAGCGGCAGACATTCGCGCCGCTGGACGTCTATGAAGCCGAGGTAAGCGGAGAGTCGGTCGCAGGAGCCGAAGACGGCAAACGTCTAGCCGTACTTCGCCAATCCCTCAACGACTACTTCGTTGCGGCCGAAGGGGCGATCGGGACGCTCGCCGACGGTTTCAACGAGTCCCTGGATGATGATGAAAGGCGGGCGATTAAAGCTATCGGTCTGCTTGCGATCTCCGGAGACGTGGCGGCGAAACAGCGCAAGGCCACCGTGCAAATTCACGAGTTGATGATCACGATTCGGGAATCGGCAAGGGAGGCGAACGAGAAAATACGGGCGGAAGCGGATGATTACGCCGACTCGCTGTTGATCGGATGGGCCTGCGCTCTTTTTCTGGGAAGCGGTGTCGGATATTTGTCGGCCCGCCACGTCTCCCGAAACGTCGGGCGCATGGCCGACGTCGTCGGACAAGCCGTTGCGGGGAATCTACAGGCTCGTGTTCGATCGGAAGGGTATGATTATGATGAGGTGGGCCGCCTGGCCAAGACGCTCAATGTCCTGCTGGAGCGGGCGGCGTCGTTTGCGTCGGCTGAAGAAGATCGGGATCGGCTGCAGAAACGGCTGAAGCGGTTCCAAACGTTGATGTCCGAAGTTGTAAAAGGAGACTTGACCAAGCGAGGCGAGGTCACGGCCGACGTCGTGGGGGATGTCTCGCAAGAATTCAATTTTATGATTGAGAAATTTTCGCAATTGCTGCGGCACGTCCGCGAATCCGCGGAGCGGATATCAAAATCGGCGGACATCCTGCGGGACTATGGCGCTCAAATGTCGGGAGCAGCCGGACATCGGAGCGAAGGGGCTCTCAAGGCGCTTGAGACGGTCGAACAATTGGTGATTTCCATGCGACGAGTCTCCGAAATCGCAAGGGCCTCGTCTGAATCGGCGCGAGAAGCGATTGAGGCTGCGGAGAAGGAGAAAGCGGTGGAGGGAGATCAATCCCCAGGCTTGGAGGGGATCCGCGATTTCGTCCGGCGCGTGACGGCGCAGATCAAGACGCTCGACGATCACTGTTCGGACATCGGGCGTCTGGCATCGACGATTCGAGAGACAGCCGGCCGGACGAACCTTCTTGCGTTGAACGCGGTCATCGACGCCATTGGTGCGGGAGCAACCGGAGATCGTTTTGTCGTCGTATCCGATCAAGTGCAAACGCTGGCTCAAAGTTCGATGCAGGCCGCGCGAGACGTCGTGGATTTGACGAAGGCCATGCAAGGCGAGACACAAAAAATCGCCGCAGCCATGGAGCGTGAGATGGGCCTCATGGCGACGGGGAGACTGCCCGTGGCTCAAACGAAAGACACGTTCCACCTCGTTTCGGCGTTTGCACAACGATCTATCAGTTTCGCCGGAACCATTGCCGCAGCCGTTGCGGAACAGGCGTCTTCGATCGACGCGGTCGGCCGGTTCGTCAAAGATGTGATCGAGGAGGCCAACGCCGCGCAACTGGCAACGGACAAAACACGGGCTGCAGTGGAGGATGTAGAGAAGTCGGCGGAGAGTGTGACGGCGTCCGTCGCTCGATTCAGACTGGCCTGATAAGCGGCGGCGCCAAGGGCGAGAATCGTGAGCGTCGTAGGTGAGCCGATGGGGTCGGAAATGGAACGGAGAAATCTCATCGGCGTGTTTGTCGAAGAAGTCACGGACGCTCTCCGTCTTCTGACCAAGATGTTGAACTCAAATGACGGCGGCGAGCCCGCTCCTCAGGCGATTCATGCATGCGTCGTCGCAGCGGATCGAATCAAAAGAGCCGCCGCTCTGTGCGGAACGGGAGGCCGTTCTCACGAAGGCGCGCCGCCGGTGATTCGCGAGCCCGGCACCGATCCGAACGGTTCGGTTCACTACTTTCTCCCCGCGTTGGATGAAGAAGAGGCCTCGTATTTCTCGTTCGAAGTCGAGGAGCATCTCAAAGAATTGGAAGAGGGGCTCCTCAGATTGAACGAAGAATCCGATGACCGAGAACTGATCGACCGCCTTTTCAGAACGGCCCATACACTCAAAGGTTCGGCCTATACGGTCGGTTTTCAGGCGATCGGCGACCTTGTCCATTGCCTTGAGGATTTCCTGGAAGCGGTCAGGGTCGGCAGTCGTTGTGCGACGTCTGAACAGGTTCGGGTCCTGCTTCACGCGGTCGATGTGATTCGTATGCTGAGCCGGAGAAATCCGAGAGAGCTTGAGGAGACAAGAAGACGATTTCACGCCGTCGCGTCGGCACTGCAATGCGTCGATCAAGATTTGGCTCTTGATCGGGTGCTGAAACGGAATTTTACCGAAACACCAAGCCCATTGAAGCGGGCCGACGACCTCGCCGGCGATCGAGCGAAGACAGGGAGATGGAACGACGCGGGAAAGAAAGAAAAGCCGAAAATCATTCATGTCGACTCTTCCCGCTTGGACCGGCTGATGAATCTGGTCGATGGGCTCATGATCGGATGGGGTCGGCTGGATCGGCAACTGAGGAGGCTGGAAAGGCTCGCCGAGCAAACGTCGGGAGGCAAGACTCAGAGAGGCGAGTCGCTCGAATCGGGATCGAGCGGCCACGAGCGTGAGGGCAACGACAACCCGGACCGATCGGCCCGGCGCAACGGCTCAATGGACGACGCAACGGCCGATATCGTGACGCAATTGCGCGGAGGGCTTCAACACGCCCGTGAGGAGATGGACGAGGCACGGCGGATGACCGGGTCGTTACGGGAGGAAATTTCCGGAGTCGGCCTTGTGCCGGTCGGTCTGGCCCTCTCACGATTTCATCGCGCGGTGCGCGATGTCTCCGACCGATCGGGGAAACGGGTGTCGCTGGTGTTCTCTGGAGAGCAGACGGAGGTCGATACATCGATTCTTGAACATCTGGCCGATGCGTTGACTCATTTGATCCGGAACGCCGTTTTTCACGGAATCGAATCCCCGTCCGAACGGGTCGCGCGCGGCAAACCGGAAGTCGGAACAATCTCCGTCCACGTTGAACGGAGAGGGCGTGCTCTCGTCATCGTGATCAAAGACGACGGCAGAGGAGTGGACATGGAGGCGGTCCGTCAAAAAGCCGTGATGATGGGGTTGATTGAATCCAAGAATCTCCCGTCCCTCTCCGAGCAGGAGCTTCTTCAGTCTATCTTTACTCCGGGGTTCTCGACCGTCCCAACGGTGAGTCATATCGCGGGGCGGGGGGTGGGGCTCGATGCGGTCAAACGAACGATGGAAGACATAGGGGGACGCGTCGAAGTGGAATCACGCCAGAACGTCGGAACGACGTTTGTCCTGCACCTTCCCGTCACACCGCTGATCACGGCGGTCCTGCTCGTCCGCCTGGGGGGCGATCGATACGCGATCCCGCTTTCGAATGTTCAGACGGTCACAGTGTCGCCGGCGGATTCGCTGGTTTGCGCTGAGGGACGCACGCTCCTTCGTTTGAATGAAGGAACGGTCGAGGTGCGGTCTCTCCGGCACATTCTGAAAGATGAGTCGGAACCGATAGGGGCATCGACGCCGATCGCGGTCGTTCAAACGGCAACGGGAGCCATGGGATTGACAGTGGATGAGATTTTGGAACGGCGGGATCTCACGATTCGGACGTGGGACTCTCTGAAACTGCTGGATCGATCGTATTTCTTGGGAACGGCCGTTGATCAGGATGGACGGCTCGTTCTTGTGATTGATCCGAATCGACTTCAAATCGGTCAACCGGGTTCGGCAATCAAGCCGGATTCATCGGCAGCCAGGAATTCATCACAAGGGGCGGCGTGCGAAAATGCGTGCGAAAATTGACGAAGGTCGGTTGATTCCTGACAATGAAGGCGAACTTGTTGGCCGCCGGCACAGTCCGTTGGGGCGGATTTTGCCATGAGGAACGTAGAAGAAGGGATCGCCTATGTCCAAGATATTAGTCGTGGATGACAGCATCGCGGTGCGGAAGGTCGCGGAGCGGCTTCTGATAGAGGCCGGGTTTGAGGTAGTGCTCGCGGCGAACGGCGACGAAGCACTGGCCTATTTGGCGAATGATGAAGCGGACGTGATCGTGTGCGACGTCATTATGCCGGATAAAAGCGGCTACGAAGTCTGCGCCTCCGTTCGGAACCAGCCTCGGCTGGCGGCGATACCGGTTTTGTTGATATCGGGGATCGTGAACGATGAAGTGACGCAACAGGCGCAGGCCTGTCGGGCCGATGGAGTGTTGAAGAAGCCGTTTCAAGGCACATCGTTAAGGGACACGGTGTCGGAGTTGCTTGCCAGGAAGCAAGCCCGCGCCACGGCGGCGTCGAGCGATGCGGAATCGGATCTCCGCGAGGATGCGGTGTCTCTTCACCAAGAAGAGATTCCACCTGCTCGTTCTCCTGTTCCCGAGCCTCCGGCGGTGTCTTCGGCGCATGAAGAATGTCAAGAGCCGGCCGAACAGGAGACGCTCGCAATAAGAGAAAATCTTCGGCTGACAGCCGACAGGCTGAGCGAGGTCGAGAGTCTTCTTCACGCGGAGCGGGATCGGGCGAAAGACCTGGCCGATCGCGTCATCGAGCTTGAGAAGGAGGTCGGTAGGGCAAGGGAGATGGAGCGGCTGCTGGAGGATGAACGACGACGGACGAGCGAGTTGGAATCCAAAGTGACCGGTTTGGAGGAGGAATTGTCCCGTATTCCGCAGCTTGAATCCCTGCTCCAGGAAGCGCGGGAATCCGCTGAAACGACCCGCCGAGACGCCTCGGCTCTGAAGCAGGCTCAGGAAACCATCGCCCAATTGGAGGCGGCGTTACACACCGAACAGGCTTCAGCCGCCCAACTGGTTCAACAAATGACCGAGTTGGAAGAGCAGGCGGCTCGCGGCAAGGATGCGGAATCGGCGCTGACGCGAGAGCGAGAGCGATGCGCGGAGCTTGAACGAAAGGCGAATGACGCGGAAGCGTTGTTGCTGGTTGCGAAGGCGAAGCTGGAGGAGGTGGAATCCGAGCTGGCGTCGGAACGGCGAATGAGAGAAGAATATGAGCGGCGTCTCTCCGAGTCGGAGGCGAGGGCGACCAAGATGCAGGGGCTGAAAGTTTTGCTCTCAGCGGAGCGGGAACGCAGTGCGGAGATCGCTCAAAAGCTCGCCGAGACCGAGTGGGTCGCCATGAACGCCACAAGGCGCTTGGAAGAAATAGGATCGAAACTCCGGGAAATTGCGAGTGCGGCGTCGGAACTAAGCAAAGAAATTGGAGAGCGCGGGGCGACCACGTAATCGAAGCACGGCGGGACCGGTTTTTTCAAAGGGCGGAGCTCGATGTCGATCGACACGACGGCCGAAAATCGACAAAAACGTAGCGGCGTGTTGATTCGGGAGTTGCAGGAAGGGCTTGATCGGATTCACGTGGATCTGGACGAGCTGCAACAAGGCCCCGATCCGAGCCGTCATCGCGCGCTTGCGCGGGCGATGAAGGCGGAAGTCTCCGGCATATGTGAAGCGGCGATCAGGGCGGGTTTCCCAGGGGTGAAAGAAGCCTGTACGGGCGCGGTTCCCCTGATCGAATCGGTTGAAGACCCCGCCGTCCGGCGCGGCGTCGGCGACTATCTTGCGCTCTGCAAAAGCCTTGGGCGTATCCGCGAGTCGCTTACTCGCGCCGCGGAAGCGATTTCCAGTGATGCGCCCGTTTTCGATTTTGCCAAGGATGTTTCGGCGACGATCGAAGTAGACGACCTCTTAGCGGCACTGCATCGCTTACAAGAGAGTCGGAGTGCGCCCGCCACGCGGAACGGCCATCTTCTTCCGGCGGTGATCGAGCGGGTGGCGCAGTTGAAGGAAAAAGGGGTCGAAAAATGCAACGCAATGCTCCTGAAAGACCTTCTGGATGAATCGTCGAAAAAAGAGGCCGAGTTTGTGGAGATCGCACAGGCGCAGATTCCGGCCATCATCGAAGTGGTCGGGCCGTTGAAGAGAGGAGAGCGGTGGTCCGATCAGCTTGCCGATCGATTGCGGGCGATTATCGGAAGACTCTCCAGCCTATTGTCATCCGCGAAAGAGGCTAACGCGCCCCAGTCCGTTTTTTGGGACGGCTTGATCGGGTTCCTTACGCTCGTCATGCAGCAACGAGTGGTCGTGACGGAGCGGCGGTATGAAGCGATCGAGTCGCGCCTCCAGGAATGTCTCAAGGTTGTTCATGCCTGGGCCGAAGAGAGGCTGACGGAACGTTCGGCGATCGGCAGTCTGCTCGGCATAAAGTGAAAAAAGCCTCAAGCGGTTCGATTTTTTCAACGGTCTGGTCCAAATCGGCAGCCGAACTGTTCGCCGTCATTGAATTCACGGCCGCTGCGCCGTGCGCCGACCGCGTCGGGGCTACGATCCTCACGGACCTGCGCTGCGTCTTGCAGTTTTCCCATCGATCGTGCTAATCCCGTCACAATACAGAATTTCGGTCGTGTCGGGGAATTCCGTCCGTGCCCAAGCTCGTTACGATTCATCATCCTGATCAAGTCGCGCAACAGGCGCGGGACTATGTACAGGCCTACATTTTGCTCCCTTCGGGCGTCGTGGGCTTATTTTGTTTGGTTGGCGCGATCGGCGGATTGGCCTATCAACTGATCGCCTCCGATACCTATTCCTGGACCACTTTTTTCTTCAGCTCCGGCCTGTTCGTCTTGGGAGTCGCCATGGGAATGGGACAGACGTCGTACCACCGTTATCTGTTTACCCATTTCCCTGAAGCTTTTGCGGCTCGTATGAGACTGGTGACAAGCCGGCAAAGGAAAAAAGGCAAAAAAGACACGCCGCAGGAATCGATCGATCATCCTGGACGCAAGCTGGCGCCGATCGCCTACATCGTTGGCATCGCCCTGCTGGTCGGAAGCAGCGTGGTCGCGATCGTTTACGGTCAGGTGGAAGCGCTCCCCGCTTTTTTGATGCCATGGGCGGGGTTTTACTGGGTAAAACTGTTTCTCTGGCGACGGATTATTCTCAAGAAATGATTCTCGTACAGGCTAGGCGTTGGAGGTCCGCGTGGCTCTACGTTTACCTGGTTTTGAGGATTTCTTTGATTCCAGGGCGGTGACCCGTTGTTCCAGGCTGCGGACGAGCTGGTGCAACTCCGGAAGGTGGTGAAAGACTCCTTGCACTTTCAAGGCCCGTTCCCGCGGTAAGGCTGGGATGCCTCCCACGACTTGATTGGATTCGACGTTGCGATTCACTCCCGCCTTGGCGGCGATCATCACGTAATCGCCGATCTGAATATGGTCCGAGAGACCGGCCTGTCCCCCGATCATCACGTGATGGCCGATAGTCGTGCTCCCGGCAATGCCGACCTGTGCGACGATGATGCAATGTTCACCCACTGTAACGTTGTGAGCGATCTGAACGAGATTATCGACTTTGGTGCCTTGTTTGACACGAGTGACCCCAAGCGTGGCCCGATCAACCGTCACATTGGCGCCCAGTTCGACATCGTCTTCGATGACGACGCCTCCGAGTTGCGGGATCTTGTGATGGCGTCCCTGATGCTGCACGTACCCGAAGCCGTCGGCGCCGATGACGGTGCCGCTGTGGATGATCACGCGGGAGCCGATCGCACAGCCTTCTCTGACGACAACATTGGGGTATAGCACTGTGTCATCCCCGATGGTTGAGTCCGACCCCACGAACACGCCGGGGTAGAGGGTCACGCGTGCACCGATGGTGACGCGGTCTCCCAACGTGACGAATGGCCAGATGGACGTATCGGGTCCGATAGTCACGTCGGCCCCTTGGACAAGATCTTTAGAAATACCGCGGGGCGGGGCGGGGCGAACGAAGAACCGCTGCGCGACCTGACCAAAAGCCATCA